>NZ_JBEOVG010000020.1:0-111870 GCF_040295345.1 Actinosynnema sp. NPDC002837 | reverse complement strand
GCGGGGGGGCGCCCCTGTTCATGGGCGCCCCCACCCGCGCGGCTAACAAGAGCCCCCCCCCGCCACGCCCCGGGCCCCGGGCGCGGCCCCGGGGCCGAGCCGCGTCACGGCAGCACTTGGATCTTGCGACCCCGCCCGGCCTGGAACCGCGCCAGCGCCGGGGCGTAGTCCGCCAGCGGCAGGCGGTCGCTGATGAACACCTCCGGGTCGAGCACCCCGGTGGCGAACAGGTCCGCCGCCCGTTCGAACGAGTGCAGCACCGCCATCGAGCCGGTGATCGTGATCTCCTGGTTGTAGATGCGGTACGGGTCGATGGTCACCCGCGCCGCGTAGTCGGAGACGCCGAACTGCAGGAACGTGCCGCCCTTCGCGACCCGGCCGAGCCCGTCCTGGATCGCCTTCTCGTTGCCGGTGGCGTCGATGACCACGTCCCACCCCTGTGGCCGGTCCAGCTCGTCGGGCGACGTCGCGGTGGCCGTGACGCCGAGCAGCTCGGCCGTGGCCAGGCGGTCCGGGTTGAGGTCCACCACCTCGATGGACGACGCGCCGGTGAGCTTGCCGAGCTGGAGCATCATCAGGCCCATCGTGCCCGAGCCGTAGATCAGCACCCGGCTGGCCAGCTGCGACCGCAGCACGTCGTAACCGCGCACGGCGCACGACAGCGGCTCGATCAGCGCGGCGTCCTCGGTGCGCACGTGGTCGGGCAGCTTCACGCAGTTCGCGACGGGCGCCAGCGCGTACTCGGCCGCGCCGCCGCCGGTCGTGACGCCGATCGCGGCCCACCGCTCGCACAGGTTGCTCCGCCCGGACCGGCACATCCGGCACTCGTGGCAGTACAGCGAGGGGTCCACCGCGACCCGGTCGCCGACCGCGAGCTCCGCCACCTCCGACCCGACCTCGACGACCACGCCCGCGAACTCGTGGCCCGGCACGACCGGCAGCGTCGGCGCGAACTCGCCCTGCAGGATGTGCAGGTCGGTGCCGCACAGCCCGCACGCCGCGACGTCCACGACGACCTGGCGCGGGCCGGGCCTCGGGTCCGGCACCTCGGCGACCTCCACCGCGCCGACCCCGGTGATCACGGCTGCTTTCACTTCACGGCTCCCAGAGAAAGGCCCTGGACCAGCTTGTCCTGGGCGGCGAACCCGGCGACGAGCACCGGCAGCGACACCACCACGGCGGCGGCGCACACCTTGGCCAGGAACAAGCCCTGGCTGGTGACGAACCCGGTGAGGTAGACCGGCGCGGTGCCCGCGACCACACCGGTCAGCACGCGGGCGAACAGCAGCTCGTTCCAGCTGAAGATGAAGCAGATCAACGAGGTCGCGGCGATACCGGGCATGGCGACCGGCGCGACGACCCGGCGCAGCGTGGTGACCAGGCCCGCGCCGTCCAGCGCGGCGGCCTCCAGGATCTCGCCCGGCACCTCGGCCAGGAACGACCGCATCAGCCACACCGCGATCGGCAGGTTCATCGAGGTGTAGAGCACGACCAGGAACGAGATGTTGTCGAGCATCCCGGTGTACTGGGCGACCAGGTAGATCGGCAGCAGCCCGGCCACGACCGGCAGCATCTTGGTGGACAGGAAGAAGAACAGCACGTCCGACCACTTGTCGACCTTCTTGATCGAGAGCGCGTACGCCGCCGGGACCGCCAGCAGCAGCACGAGCAGGGTCGAGCCGACCGACGCGCTCAGCGAGTTGATCAGCGGCGGCCACGGTTCCGAGTCGAAGAACTCGGCGTAGCCGTCGAACGTGAGGGGCGCGGTCAGCGACGGCGGGTTGGTCGCCGCGTCCTGCTCGCTGTGCAGGGAGGTGAGGACCATCCACGCCACCGGCGCGAAGAACAGCAGGCCCGCGGCCCACGCGGCCAAGCCGAGCAACCTGCTCATGCCCGTGCCTCCGTCCGGTTCGCGGCTCGGCCGCCGTCCTCGCGCAGCAACGACGACACCACCCGCAACGCGAACGTGGCGATGACGATCGAGCCGACGACCACGACCACGCCCGCGGCGGACGCCTGGCCGTAGTCGTGCGCCTGGTAGAAGGTCTGGTAGATCGTGTACGGCAGGTTGGCCGTGCCGAGGCCGCCGGAGGTGATGGTGAAGACGGCGTCGAAGTTCTGCACGATGTAGATCGAGCCGAGCAGCGCGCCCAGCTCCAGGTACTGCCGCAGGTGCGGCAGCGTGAGGTAGCGGAACACCTGCCACGCCGAGGCGCCGTCGATGCGCGCGGCCTCGACCGCGTCCTGCGGGCGGCTCTGCAGGCCCGCCAGCAGGATCAGCATCATGAACGGCGTCCACTGCCACACCAGCGCCGCCTCGACCGCGGTCAGCGGCATGCCGCTGATCCACTCCGGCTGCGGCGCGTCCGCGCCGGACAGCCACGTCAGCACGCCGTTGAGCAGGCCGTACTCGGGGTTGTAGAGCGCGTGCTTCCACAGCAGCGCGGCGGCGACCGGCACCACCAGGAACGGCGCGATGAGCATCGTGCGCACCAGGCCGCGCCCGGCGAACCTCCGGTCCAGCAGCAGGGCCAGCCCCAGCCCGAGGACCAGGCTGACCAGCACCACGGTCGCGGTCAGCAGGGCCGTGACGCCGATGGCGCTGCGCAGGTCGGGATCGGTGAACACGGCGGTGTAGTTGTCCAGGCCCGCGAACCCGCGGTTGGTGGGGTCGAGCGAGTTCCACCGCATCAGCGAGATCACCAGCGTGGCGACGAACGGCAGCTGCGTGACCACGATCGTGAAGATCAGGGCGGGCAGGAGCGGGGCGCGCCGTGCCCAGCGCGCCGCCGCGGCCAACTGCCCCGTCCGCGCCGGAGGCTTGGGCCCGGTGCGCGCGGGGGCTTCCCGGACGGCGGTCACCGGGTCCTCCCGATGGGGGTGGGGTTGCTCATCACTTCCCCCGGTACTTCTCGGCGACGACCTCGGCCAGCGCCTGGCTCTCCGCCAGCGCGGCGTCCACGGTGGTCGAGCCCGCGATGGCGGCGCTGATCTTCTGCGACACCTGCGTGCCCAGGTCGGTGAACTCGGGGATGCCGACGAACTGGATGCCGCTCGCGGGCCGCTCCTGCACGCCGGGGTCGGTGGGCCTGGCGCCCGCGATGGCCGCCTCCGCCTGCTTGGCGAACGTGCCGCCCGCGGCCAGGTACTCGGGCCGCTGGTAGGTCGACTTCCGCTTGCCGTCGGGCAGCTTGGACCAGCCCAGCGTCTTGCCGACCAGCTCCTCGTAGCCCTTGCCGGACGCCCAGGACACGAACTTCCACGCGTTGTCGGCCTTCTTGCTGGCCTTCTGGATGCCGAACGCCCACGTGTACAGCCACGCCGAGCTCTCGGTCTTGACCACGGGGGCCTGGGCGAAGCCGAGCTTGCCCTTCACCGGCGAGTCGTCGGCCTCCAGCAGCCCGGCGGCGACCGTGGCGTCGTACCACATGGCGACCTTGCCCTGGGTCATGTTGTTCAGGCACTCGGCGAACCCGGCCTGCGGCGCGCCCGCCTCGCCGTGCGCGCGGACCAGGTCGACGTAGAACCCGGTGGCCTCCTTGAACTCCGGCGAGTCCAGCCCGGCCTGCCAGTCCTTGGTGAACCACGTGCCGCCGAACGTGTTGACCACCGTCGTCAGCGGCGCCATCAGCTGGCCCCAGCCGGGCTGGCCGCGCAGGCAGATGCCCTTCATGCCGGGCTGCGCGCCGTCGACCTGGGCGGCGATCTCGGCGACCTGCTGCCACGTCGGCTCCTCCGGCATGGTCAGGCCCTTGGCGTCCAGCACGTCCTTGCGGTACATGAGGAACGACGACTCGCCGTAGAACGGCTGCGCGTACACCTTGCCGTCGGCGGCGGTGAGGGACTGGCGGATCGGTTCGAGGACGTCGTCCTGGTCGAAGCCGGTGTCCTTGGCGACGTAGTCGTCCAGCGGGGTGAGCCAGCCGTTCTTGGCGTAGATCGGCGTCTCGTAGTTGCTGATCGTGGCCACGTCGTACTGGCCGGCCTGGCTGGAGAAGTCCTGGCTGATCTTGTCGCGGACGTCGTTCTCGGGCAGCACGGTGAAGTTGACCGTGATGCCGGTGTCCTTGGTGAAGTTGTCCGCGGTGAGCTTCTGCAGGTCCTGCAGCTGCGGGTTGTTCACCATCAGGACGTTGATCGAGTTCTCGGCGCCGCCGCCCCCGCCGCCCGCGCCGGCGCACGCGGTCGTGGCCAGGAGCACCGCGGCCAGCAGGCCGCCATACCGCAATGACTTCATCGTCTTGCCTTCCTTAGGGCGAGCGGAACCAGACCCCTGGCGCTCCGGGGTCGTTCGGGTGTGGGGTCGGGGGTTAGGCCCGGACGACCTTCGGTCCGAGCAGGGCGTAGCGGTGCGCCTCGCCGGCGGGCAGCACGGAGTCGGTGACGACCGCCTCCAGGTCGGCGATGCCGCCGAACCGGTGGAAGCTCGACACGCCGAACTTCGTGTGCACGCCGACGAAGATCCGCCTGCGGGCCGAGGCCAAGGCCTGCGCCTTGACCGCGCCCACCGCAGGGTCCGGCGTGGTGAGGCCGTGCTCGCGGGAGATGCCGTTCGCCCCGATGTAGGCGAGGTCGATCACCATCTCCGAGAGCATGCGGGTGGCCCAGTGGTCGACCGTCGCCAGCGTCCGGCCGCGCACCCGTCCCCCGAGCAGCAGCACGGTCGTGGACGGCACCTCCGACAGCACGGCGGCGGTGGGCAGGGACGCGGTGATCACCGTCAACGGCCTGCCGGTGGGCAGGGCCTCGGCGACGAGCTGGGGTGTGTAGCCCTCGTCGACGAACACCGTCTCCGCGTCACCCAGCCGGTCCGCGGCGGCCCGGGCGATGCGCCGCTTCTCCGGCACCATCGACGCGGACCGGAACTTCAGCCCGGTCTCGTACCCGGCGCTCTCCACCGGGAACGCGCCGCCGTGCGTGCGGCGGACCAGGCCGTGCTCGTCGAGCAGGCGCAGGTCACGCCGCACGGTCTCCTGCGCGACCTCCAGCTCGGCCGCGATCTCGGCCACGTCGACCCGGCCGTCCGCCCGGGCACGGGCCAGGATGCGGCGCTTGCGCTCGTCCGCCCGCACGTCGCCTCCCTGCCCGCTCGGACCGTCGCTGCCCGTTCGGGCCGCGCCTAAGGTTTAACACCGTCGAAATGGTGTGGCCAGCACCACACCTGGGTGAACGATGCCCGAGTTCCGCCCGCTTCGCCTGACCGAACACACACGATCGGGCGAATTCTTGCCCGAACGGGCCCCACTTCCTGCCCGTTCACACCCACAGCCGACGCGACGAGGCCCCCGAGTTTGCGCAACTCGGGGGCCTCGCCTCGTGCCGAACGCCCAGGACGGGCCGATCAGGCGTTGACGGTGGTCAGGGCCGGGTAGTCGAGGTAGCCCTTCTCGGTGCCGCCGAAGAACGTGGCCGGGTCCGGCGTGTTGAACGGGCCGCCGTTCGCCAGGCGCGCGGGCAGGTCCGGGTTGGCCAGGAACAGCGCGCCGAAGCTCAACGCGTCCGCCGTGCCGTCGTCCAGCAGGGGCAGGTGGTCCGGGCCGGTGACGCCGTCCGGCGTGAACGGGTTGAGGATCAGGGCGCCGGAGAAGCGCTTGCGCAGCTCCAGCGTCAGCGCCCGCTCACCGGTCTCGCCGATGTGCAGGTACGCCAGGCCGAACGGGTCGATCGCGTCGACCAGCGCCGGGTACAGCTCCTCGGTCGACTCCTCGGCGATGTCGTTGTACGGGTTGGACGGGGAGATCCGCAGGCCGACGCGGTGCGCGCCGATCGCCTCGGACGTCGCGCGGACCACCTCGACCACGAACCGGATCCGGTTCTCCACCGGGCCGCCCCACTCGTCCGCGCGCCGGTTGGTGTTGTCGGCCAGGAACTGGTGCAGCAGGTACCCGTTGGCGCCGTGCAGCTCGATCCCGTCGAACCCCGCCTCGACCGCGTTGCGCGCGGCGGTGGCGAAGTCGGCGATGGTGGCCTCCACCTCCGCGCCGGTCAGCTCCCTGGGCGTGACGAACTCCGCCATCCCCGAACCGGTGAACAGCTGACCCGCCGGACGCACGGCGGACGCGCCCACCGGGTGCAGGTCGCCGGGCAGCACGCTCGGGTGGCTGATCCGGCCGGTGTGCATGAGCTGCGCGAAGATCCGCCCGCCCGCCGCGTGCACCGCGTCCGTCACGCCGCGCCAGCCCTCGACCTGCTCGTCGCTGTGCAGGCCGGGCGTGAACGGGTAGCCCTGGCCGATCGCGGACGGCTGGATCCCCTCGGTGATGATCAAGCCGGCACTGGCCCGCTGCGCGTAGTACTCGGCCATGGCGGACGTCGGCACGGTGTCGTGCGCGCGGCTGCGGGTCATCGGCGACATCACGATCCGGTTGGCCAGCTCGGTGCCGGCCAGATCCAGGGGCTCGAACGCGGTGCTCATGGCTTCCTCCAGGTTGCTGCCTTTACCTGCTCGAACAGTAATCCGAGCGCGGATGATTCCCGTGAGCCGTGGTGACCCCCATCACTCCATCGCGCGGCTAGAATCGAAGCATGGCCGCGACAGGACAAAATCCCACGTCAATGCCCATTCCAGAGGTCGCCGAGAGCGGTCGGATCAGCCATGCGATCTTCCGCGTGGCCCGCCTGCACCGCCTCCTGGCCGGTCAGCTGCTCAGGCAGGCAGGCCTGCACCCCGGCCAGGAGCTGGTGATGATGCGCCTGTGGGACTGCGGCCCGATGCGGCAGGCGGACCTGTGCGAGGAACTGGGCACGGACTCGCCGACCATGACCCGGACCGTGCAGCGCCTGGAACGCGCGGGCTTCGTGCGCCGCTCCCCCGACCCGACCGACGGCCGCGCCGCGCTGGTCGAGCCGACCGCCGCGAGCCAGGCGCTGCGGCACGAGGTCGAGCGCGTGTGGCGCGAGCTGGAGGAGGCCACGCTCGGCGACCTGGACGAAGACCAGCAGGCCGAGACCCTGAGGGTGCTCGGCCTGCTGGAGTGCAACCTGGCGACGCGGACCGGTCGGTTCAGCGAGCCGTCCTGAGCCAGGCCGCGGTGTCCGGCGGCACGGCGCCGTCCACGAGAGGTCCGCTGGTCAGCAGCACGGCGTCGTGCGCGGGCAGCGCGACCGGTTCGGCGGACAGGTTGAGCACGCACGCGAAGTCGTCACCGCGGCGGAACGCGACCACGCCCGGCCCGAGCTCGAGCCATTCCATCGGCCCGTCGCCCAACGCCCGCTCCGAGCGCCGCAACGCCAGCACGGTGCGGTAGTGCGCGAGCATCGAGTCGGGGTCGCCGGTCTGCGCGGCCACCGACAGCGACCGCCAGTGCGCCGGCCGGGGCAGCCACGACGGGCCGTCGTCACCCCACGGGATCGGCACCCGGCACCCGTCACGACCGCGGTCGGTGTGCCCGGAACGCACCCACACCGGGTCCTCGCGCAGCTCGTCGGGCAGGTCGTCCACCTCCTCCAGCCCCAGCTCCTCCCCCTGGTAGACGTAGACGCAGCCGGGCAGCGCGGTGGTCAGCATGATCGCCGCACGCGCCCGCTTCGCGCCCAGCTCCAGGTCCGTCGGCGTGAGGTGCTGCCGCCGGCCGAAGTCGAACGACGAGTCCGCCCGACCCATGCGCGACACGTGCCGCGTCACGTCGTGGTTGGACAGCACCCAGGTCGGCGGCGCGCCCACCGGCGCGTGCGCGGCCAGCGTGCCGTCGATGACCCGCCGCAGCTCGTCGGGCTCCCACGGGCAGCACAGGAAGTCGAAGTTGAACGCCGAGTGCAGCTCGTCGGCCCGCAGGTAGCGGGCGAACCGCTCCGGGTCGGGCAACCACATCTCGCCGACGAACACCCGCTCGTCCGGGTACTCGTCGAGCACCTCGCGCCACGACCGGTAGATGTCGTGCACGCCGTCCTGGTCGGAGTACGGCAGCTCGGCGTCCGGCCGGGAGAAGTCCTTGACCAGGCCGTCGGCGACGTCGATGCGGAACCCGTCCACGCCGCGGTCGAGCCAGAACCTCAGGATCGACTCGAACTCGGCCCGCACCTCCGGGTTGGTCCAGTTCAGGTCCGGCTGCTCCGGGCTGTACAGGTGCAGGTACCACGAGCCGTCCGGCGCCTGGCTCCACGCCGGCCCGCCGAACCGCGACCGCCAGTCGTTCGGCGGCTCGTCGCCCTCGTGGAACCAGAACCGGTCACGACCGGTGCCGCGCAACGCCTCCTGGAACCACGGGTGCTGGTCGGAGCAGTGGTTGGGCACGATGTCGATGATCACCCGCAGGCCGACCGCGTGCGCCTCGCCGATCAGCTTCTCCGCCTCGACGAGCGTGCCGAACACCGGCTCGATGTCGCGGTAGTCCGCCACGTCGTAGCCGCCGTCGGCCAGCGGCGAGGGGTACCAGGGGCTGAGCCAGATCGCGTCCACACCCAACTCGGCGAGGTACGGGAGCTTCTGGCGCAGACCCGCCAGATCCCCGATCCCGTCGCCGTTGCCGTCGGCGAAGCTGCGCGGGTACACCTGGTAGATGGCCGCACCGCGCCACCAGTTCATGTGGATTCCTCCCTCGGTGATGTGTTCAGCCCTTCACGCTGCCGGCGGTGAGACCCGCCAGCACGTGCCGCTGGAACACCAGGAACAGGCCGATCATCGGCACGCTGGACAGCACGAGGCCGGCCAGCAGCAGGTTGACCGGTGTGTCGGGGGCGAAGCGCTGCAACGCGACGCTGAGCGTCTGCCGCGCCGGGTCGGAGAACACCAGCAGCGGCCAGATGAAGTCCTTCCACGCGGCCACGACCGCGAAGATGGACACGACCGCCAGGATCGGCCTGGACAGCGGCAGCACGATCCGCCACAGCATGGTGAACTGGCCGGCGCCGTCGATCCGGGCCGCCTCCAGCACCTCCGCGGGCAGCTGGTCGAAGAACCGCTTGAGCAGGAACACCGTGAACGCGTTGGCCGCGCCCAGCAGCCACAGCGCCAACGGGTTGTTCAGCAGCCCGAGGTCGGCGATCGTCAGGTAGGTCGGCACCAGCAGCACCGCGGCGGGCATCATCAGGGTCAGCAGCATCATGCCGAGGATCCCCTTGCCCAGCACGGGTTTGAGCCGCGACAGCGCGTACGCCGCAGGCACGTCGACCGCGAGCTGCACCGCCCACACACCGACCGCGACGACGATCGTGTTGAGGAAGTACCGGCCCAGGTCCATCAGATCCCACGCCTCGGCGTAGGTGCCGGGCGTCCACGTCTCGGGCAGGACCGTCGGCGGCACGCGGGCCAGCTCCACGGCCGGTTTCATGGCCGAGAGCACGACCCACACCAGCGGCACCACGAAGATGGCGGTGAGGACGACGGTCGTGATCGCGAGCGCGACCTTGTAGCCGACGCCGGCGCGTCCCGGCGCGATCAACGTCCTCACGCGTCCGCCTTCCGCGTCACGCGCAGGTACAGCGCGGTGAACGCGCCGAGCACCAGCAGCAGCAACAGGCTCAGGGCACTCGCGGTGCCGAAGTCGTTGTAGTAGAAGGCGTACCGGTACAGCAGGAGCAGCACGGTGACCGTGGAGTCCTCCGGTCCGCCGCCGGTCATCACGTACGGCTCGGTGAACACCTGCATCGTCGCCACGACCTGCAACAGCAGCAGCACCAGCAGCACGAACCGGGTCTGCGGCACCGTGACGTGCCACAGCCTGCGCAGCACGTTCGCGCCGTCGAGCTCCGCCGCCTCGTACAGGTCGCCGGGGATGCTCTGCAACGCGGCCAGGTAGATCAGCGTGGCGGTGCCCAGGTTCGCCCAGGTCGCCACGATCACCAGCGACAGCATCGAGGTGTCGGCGCTGTCCAGCCACGCCACCCCCTCCAGCCCGAGCCCGCGCAACGCGGAGTTGAGCAGGCCCGGGCCGGGGTCGTACATCCACTTCCAGATCAGCGCGGCCACCACCGGCGGCAGCATCACGGGCAAGTACACGATGAGCCGGAAGTACGCCTTGAAGTGCCGCAGCTCGTTGAGCACGACCGCGAGCAGGAACGGCACCACGAAGCCGAACACCAGCGCCAGCGCGGTGAACAGCAGGGTGTTGCGCCACGCCGTGGCGAACAGGGGGTCGGCGAAGAGTCGTTCGAAGTTCTCCCAGCCGACCCACGTGGGCTCGGTGACGAAGTCGACCTGCTGGAAGCCGAGCACCGCCCCACGCGCGATGGGGTACCAGGAGAACACCGCGAAGCAGATCAGCGCGGCGGACAGGAACCCGTACGCGGTCAGGTTCTCCGCGACGCGGCGGCGCATCACTTGACCTGGGCCAGGACGGGGTTCACCTTGGCTTCCGCGTCGGCCAGGAGCTTGCTGACGTCCGCGTCGCGGTCGGTGAGCACGGCCTGCATGACGTTGTCGAGGATCGCGTACACCTGCTGCGCGTTCGGCGGCTCGATCTTCCCCTTCGGCGTGGCGTCCACGTAGGACTGGAAGTTCGCCACCGGCACCGTGGCCAGGCGCTCCTTGAGCTCGGCCTGCTTGGCGGCGATGTCACCGGTCCAGACGTCGGCGACCGGCGGCACGGGCAGGCCGATGGGCTGGCCCTGGTCCTTGTACCGCTGGAGGTTGCGCTCGAACCGGTCCGGGTTGAGGTACTTCCACTGGATCCACCTCAGGCCCGCCTTGATCTTCTCCGGCGACGCCTTCGGGTTGATCATGTAGCCCTCGCCGCCGATGAGCGTGCCCTCGCCGTCCGGGATGCCGGTCAGGCCGTAGTTCGCGTAGTCGCCCTTGAACTGGTTGACCAGGGTGGGCACGTTGTCCGGCGCGGCCAGGTACATGCCGAGCTGGCCGGCGCCCATCATCTGCTGGACGTCCTCGATGACGAGCAGCTGCTTCTCGCCCATCGTGTTGTCGGTCCAGCGCATGTCCTTGAGGTGCTGCAGGGCCGCGCGGCCCTTGTCGTTGTTGAAGTCCGCGACCCACTTGTCGCCGTCCTGGCGGGCGACCTGGCCGCCGACGGAGTACATCCACGCGGTGAAGTGCCAGCCGCCCTGGTTGTTCTTGCTGTACTCGGCGAAGCCGACCTTGCCGTCACCGAGCGCGGTGATCTTCTTGGCGGCCTCGCGGACCTCGTCCCACGTCTTCGGCGGCTGGTCGGGGTCTAGGCCCGCCTGGGTGAACAGGGCGCGGTTGTAGAGCAGGCCCATCGAGTAGTTGGCGGTGGGGACGCCGTAGACCTTGCCGTCCTTGCTGAAGACGTCGCGCAGCTCCGGCCGGATGGCGTCGTAGTGCGGGACGTCCTTGACGTAGGCGGTGATGTCCGCGGCCTGCTTGCGGGCGATGAGGTTCGCCGGGTCGGTGAAGTAGGCGTAGAAGACGTCCTCGAGCTGGCCGCCGGCGAGCTTCGCGGAGAACGTCTTGGGGTCCATGAACCCCTCGTGCGGCTCGATGTCGACGTCGGGGTTGGCGGCCTCGAACTCGGCCACGTCCTCGTCGAAGATCTTGCGCTCGAACGGCTGGGTCTGCGGCGGCTGGCCGTTGACCGAGATCGTGACCTTGCCGCCGGCGGCGCCGGTCTCGTCGGCTTGCGAGCACGCGACGGCGGTCAGGCTCAGGCTGCCTGCCAGCAGCAACCCCGCCGCTCTGCGGAGGCTGAGTGAGTTCATGGGGGCGGACCTTCCTCGGGTGTGGTGTGGCGGACACGGTAAGTCGCCCCACCACTTCGCCGCAAGATGTCTACGAAAACTCGCAACTTCACGACATCAACTCGTAAGCAACCCTCGCCCCGCACTCACGCACAAAAAATGCCGCCCACCCCTGACGGGGCAGACGGCAACGGACGTGGTCGAACCTCAGACCCCGCGCGTCGACCTCCAGGACGCGCGGGACACGGAGGTTCGGCTCGCGGTCAGCGGGGGGCCGGGGCGGTGGAGGAGCGGACCACCAGCTCCGGCTCGAAGAGCAGCTCCTCGTCGGGGACCGGGGTGCCGGCGATCTGGTTCGCGAGCAGTTCGACGGCGGCGCGGCCCATGGCCTCGATCGGCTGGCGGACCGTGGTCAACGGCGGCTCGGTGCAGGTCATGAGCGGCGAGTCGTCGTAGCCGACGACGGACACGTCGTGCGGCACCTTGAGCCCGTGCCGGCGCACGGCGCGCACGGCGCCCAACGCCAGCGGGTCCGAGGCGCACACGATCGCGGTGACGCCCCGGTGCAGCAGGCGGGTGGTGGCCGCCTGCCCGCCCTCCAGCGAGAACATCGCGTGCTCCTCGAACAGCTCCACCCCCGCGCCCGCCGCGCACGAGGTCAACGCGGTGAGCTTCCGCCTCGACGGCATGTGGTCCGACGGGCCCAGCACCGCCCCGATCCGCGTGTGCCCCAACGCCACCAGGTGCCCGAACGCCTGCTCGACCGCCACCGCGTCGTCGCACGACACCCGCGGGAACCCGAGGTCGTCTATCGCCGCGTTCACCAGCACCGCGGGCAGCTTGCGCCGCGTCATCTGCCGGTAGTGCTCGTGCGACGCGTCCGCCTGCGCGTACTGCCCGCCGGCGAACACCACCCCGGACACGTGCTGCTCGAACAGCAGCTCCAGGTAGTCCGCCTCCGTCACGCCGCCGGCCGTCCGGGTGCACAGCACCGGCGTGAAGCCGCGCTGCGCCAAGGCGTTGCCGACCACGTCGGCGAACGCGGGGAAGATCGGGTTCTGCAGCTCCGGCAGCACCAGGCCGACCAGGCGGGCACGTTCCCCGCGCAGCTGCGTCGGCCGTTCGTACCCGAGCACGTCCAGCGCCGTGAGCACGGCCGACCGCGTCGCGTCGGACACGCCCGGCTTGCCGTTGAGCACCCGGCTGACCGTCGCCTCGCTCACGCCGACCTTCGCGGCCACTTCCGCCAACCGCCGTTGCGTCATGGAGCAACTATACGGCAGGACTTACGTTCCGCTTGCGTTGACTTGCACTCGTTTGCGAGTTCCACCGCCGCCCGCAGCACCGAGCACCGCGGCACGACCCGGTCCACCAACCCGGTGCGCAACGCCTCGTCGGCGGTCACCCGCCGTGCCACCAACACCTGATCGCCGGTCACCCGACCGTCCGTCACCCACCCGAGACCACCGTCGGCGGCCAGCACCCGCAGGTCGCACGCCATGGCCAGCTCCGCCGCCTCGCCGGACGGGCTGCCGCCGATCGCCGCGACCACCGGCACGGGCAGGTTCGCCACCTCCTCGCGCACGCCGCGCAACGACGCCGCCACCGCCTCCCGCTCCGCCACCGACCCCCGGACCAGCCGCTCGGTGTCGGCGGCGCACAGACCCGGGTCGACGATGAGCACGACGGCGCGGGCGCCGGCCACCACGGGCAGCAGCGCGCGCACGTCGGTCAGCAGGGTGTCCGACGGCTCGTCGATCCGGATGACCGCGATCCCGCCGGAGACATCGAGTGAGACGGTCATGAGCCGCCATCGTGGTCGACGGTTCCCCCGGTTGTCATGTTCCACCCCACTATCGGGTGACGGCGGGGTACAAATCCCCTGTGAAGCGGTGGGTGGTGGCGGTGGCGTTGGTCGGCCTGACCGGGTGCGCGGTGCCCGTGACGGGTCAGCCCGCGCCCGGCCCGACGTCGTCGGCCTCCGGGGCCGAGCCCGAGGTCGTGCGCTGGATGAACAACTTCTGCGGCGTGGCGAAGTACATGATCGCCTCGGGCGGGGTGCAGTTCGACCAGACGCAGACCGACCCGGTCCAGGCGAAGAAGTCCGTCAGCGACTCGCTCGGCCGCGTGGTCGACGTGCTGGACGTCGTCCTGCACGACCTCGACGAGCTGACCCCGGCGCCGACGCCCGCCGCCGACACCGCGGTCGAGGTCATCAGCGAGCCGCTGACCAGGGCGCGGGACAAGTTCGTCTCGGCCAAGTCGGCCGTGGACGCCGCGCCCGAGATGACCCTCGACATCTACAGCGCCGTCATCCAGGACATGACCGAGGCGGTCACGGTGATGAACGAGGGCGTGGAGAAGATGGGCGTGGTGTCGCTGCCGGACGAGTTCCGCGACGCCGCCGGCCAAGCCGAGAACTGCGCGGCCTGACGCCGGGCACGCCGTCCGTTCACCTGCCCGCGGTGCGCTGGTGACCTGCGACGGGAGCGTTCTCCGCACATCTGCGGCTTCGGACCCGCGCACCCGCAAATCTGGGGGCACGGCCCCCATGTGCGCCACCGCACGCCCGTGACACGTTGTGCGGCGTGTTCCCCTCCGCCGTAGATCGGCCGCCCCCCGCGTGGTGGCTGAGCGGTGTGCGCGGGAACCACCAAGAGCTGGTCGTCCCCCGTGGACGGCCCTCATGGGCCGCGTTCGTGGAACGCGCCACCACGACCGCGGCCCGTGCAGACTTCACCGGCGGCAGCTGGGACGAGGGGTTCGCGTCCGCGCTGAGACCCCTGGTGAGCGCGGCCGTGGCCCTCGACCCCCGGCTGGACGACGACTTCGCCCACGCGCTGGGCAGGCGGCTGGTCCGGATCGCCGCGCGCACGCTCGTGCTGGAGCTGAACCTCGACCGGGTCGGCGAGCGGCTGGTCGGCGACACTCCGCAGGAGCGGTTCGCCGCGTTCGTCCGGCGCGTCGACCTGCCCGCGCTGTTCGCCCGGTACCCGGTGCTGGCCAGGCTGCTCGGCCAGACCTGCCTGCACGCGGTCGACGCGCACCGCGAGCTGCTCGACCGGTTCGCCGCCGACCGGCCGGAGATCGTGCGCACCCTGCTCGACGGCCGCGACCCCGGCCCGCTCGCGCACGTGGAGACCGGTCGGGGCGACCCGCACGCGCAGGGGCGTTCGGTCGCCGTGCTGACCTTCTCCGACGGCCGCCGGGTGGTCTACAAGCCCCGGCCGGTGGCGCTGCACCGGGCGTTCGCGGACCTGGTGACGTGGTTCGACGGGCACACCGGCCTCGGCCTGCGGCTACCGCGCGCCCTCGCCGGCGCGGGGCACGGGTGGCTGGAGTTCGTCGAGCACCGCCCGTGCGCGGACGTCACCGAGGTCGGCCGGTTCTACCAGCGGCTCGGCGCGCTGATCGCGCTGCTGTACGCGGTGGACGGCACCGACATGCACTACGAGAACCTCATCGCGGCGGCCGACCAGCCCGTGCTGGTGGACGTGGAGACGGTGTTCCACCCCACGGTCGGCGCGCCGGCGGACCCGGCGGTCCGGGCGCTGGCCCGGTCCGTGCACCGCACCGCCGTGCTGCCGCGCGTGCTGCTGGGCGAGCACGGCGCGCTGGACGTCGGCGGCATCGGCGGCGACCACGGCGACGGGCTGCCGACCGAGGGCGTGGCCTGGCTGCACCCCGGCACCGACCGGATGCGCCTGGTGCGCAGGCCCGCGCCCATGCCCACCGCGCACAACCGGCCCGTGCTGGACGGGCGCGAGGCCGAGCCCGCGGACTACCAGGGCGCGCTGCTGGCCGGGTTCCGGATCGGGTACGACGCCCTCTACGACCACCGCGCCGAGCTGCTCGGCCCGAACGGGCTGCTGCACCGCTTCGCCGACCTGCCGGTGCGGTTCGTGCCGCGGATGACCCAGCTGTACGCGACGTTGCTGGACGAGTCGACGCACCCGGACGCGCTGCGCGGCGCCTCGGACCGCCAGGACATCCTCGACCTGCTGTGGGACGGCACGGCGGACGACGAGGTGGCGCACGCCCTCGTGCCGCACGAGATGCGCGACCTGTGGGCGGGCGACGTGCCGCTGTTCACCACCCGGCCGGGCAGCCGCGACGTGTGGACCTCGACCGGGCAGCGGCTGCCGGACCTGCTGCCGTCCTCCTCGCTGGACGCCGTCACGGCCAAGGTCACCGCGCTGGACGAGGTGGACAAGCACGACCAGCAGTGGCTGATCAGCGCCGGGCTGGCGAGCAGGCCGCGACCGGTCGAGCACCGCACCGGCCGCGGGGTCGCCGCGCCGGTGGAGGCGGGCGTCCCCGACCGGCAACGGCTGCTGGTCGCCGCGTGCGGCATCGCCGACGAGGTGCTGGCGCACGCGGCGACCGCCGACGGCCGGGTCAACTGGGTGGGCCTCGAACTGGTCGACGACCGGCACTGGGCGGTCGCCCCGATGGGCGCGGGCCTGTCCAACGGCTACACCGGCGTCGCGTTGTTCCTCGCGCAGCTCGGCAAGCTCACCGGCGCCGCCCGCTACACCGAGTACGCGCGGGACGCGCTGCGGCCGATCCCCGGCCTGCTGGCCGCGTTCGCCGAGGACACCGACCTGGCGGCGGCCGTCGGCAGCGGCGCGTTCCACGGGCTGGGCGGCATCTCCTACGCCTTGGCGCGGTTGGCGAACCTGCTCGACGACGACGAGGTCGGCGGCTGGCTGCGTGCCGCCGTGGAGGTCGCGACCGAGGTCGAGGCCGTCGGCGAGGACCCGGCCAACGTGGTCGAGGGGTGGGCGGGCGGCCTGGCCGCGATGCTGGCGGTGCGGGCGGAGAGCGGTTCGCCCGCCGCCGCGGCGCTGGCCCGGTCCTACGCCGACCGGCTCGCCGCGGCCACCCCCGGCGGCGACGGTTTCGCCCGCGGCCGGGCGGGCGTCGGCTGGGCGTTGCTGCGCTACGCGCGCGCCGCGGGCGACCAGCGCTACGGTGTGGTCGGCCGCGCGAACCTGCGCGCCGACCACGCCCTGCGGCAACGCCTGCTCGACGTGGCCGAAGCGGACCACAGCTGGTGCTCCGGGCTCTCCGGCGCGGTGCTCGCGCACTGCGCCCACCCGGACCAACCGGTCGACGCGCACACCCTGCACCTCGACCGGTGCCTGAACGCCTTGGCGGTGCACGAACCCTTGCGGGACCTGAGCCTGTGCCACGGTGAGCTGGGCGTGATCGAGGCCCTGACCGTCCTCGCGGAACGCGGGCACGGCCTGGCCGCGGCCATGCAGACCCGGCGCGCGGGGCTGGTCCTCGGCGCGCTGGACCAGTACGGGGCGCGCTGCGGCACGCCCGGTGGCGTGCCGTCGGCCGGCCTGCTCACCGGGCTGTCCGGCATCGGGTACGGCCTGCTCCGCCTCGGTTTCCCCGAGCAGGTGCCTTCGGTGCTCCTGCTCGGGTCCACGCACGACATCCACCCCCTCGAGGAGAACACCCGATGAACGACGCCAACCGCGACGAGGTCACCACCTGGAGCGAAGACCAGGACGGCGACCACCCCGCCGGGGAGATGGCGCTGTCCCGCAAGGCCAAGGCGGGCGCACGGGCACGCGCGCTGGCCGGCCTCACCATGGCCGTGGGCGCGTACGCCGCGGTCGCGGTGAGCGAAGGCACCATGACCACGGTGAGCGCGCCGGGACTGCCCCTGTAGCCGGGCTCGGCCCTACCGCCGGACTGCCCGCCCACACTGGGGGTGCGGGCAGTTTGGCATGCCGCCGTTCGGCTTGACTAAGGTCGGCGCATGCACACCCGCGCGCCGGTCGTGGTCGGCCGCGACGAAGAACTCCACGTGCTCGACCGCATGCTGGCCGACGCGGGCGCCCACCGGGGCCGCGCCGTGTTCCTCGTCGGCGAGCCGGGCATCGGGAAGACCCGGTTGGCGCGCTTCGCCGCCGGCGCCGCCTTCGACCGCGGCATGCGGGTGCTGCGCGGTCGCGGCAGCACGATCGGGCCGATCGTGCCGTTCCGGCCGCTGGCCGAGGCCCTGATGTCGCTGCTGCGCGCCGGGGACGGCCTCAACCTGCGCGAACTGGGCCCGTACCAGCCGGCGCTCGGCCGGTTGGCGCCCGAGTGGAGCCCGGAGGCGGCCGGCGCCGAGGAGCAACGGCCCGCGCACTCCGTGCTGGTGCTCGCCGAGGCCGTGCTGCGGCTGCTGGCCGTGGTCGGCCGCACGCAGCCGTGCCTGCTGGTGCTGGAGGACCTGCACGACGCGGACGCCGAGACGCTGGCCGTCGTCGACTACCTGGTGGACAACCTCGACCAGGCGCCCGCCGCGCTCCTGGTGACCACCCGCGCCGACCCCGGCCCCACCCTGGACGTGGTCCGGCTGGCCGCGCAACGGCAGGTGGGCGTGCTGATGGAGCTGCGCCGCCTGGACGAGCGGCAGGTGCGCCGGATGGTGGGGCTGTGCCTGGAGGCGGAGGACCACGAGGTGCCCGCCGAGGTCGTGCAGCGGCTGTGGGCCGACAGCGCGGGCAACCCGTTCGTGGTCGAGGAGATGTTGCACGGCCTGGTGAACGGCGGCCTGCTGGTGCGCGGGCCCGGCGGCTGGCAGGTGCTCGGCGAACTGCGCATCGACGTGCCGTCGGCGCTGGTCCGCTCGATCGCGCACCGCACCGACCGGCTGGGGCCGCAGGGCCGCGAGGTGCTGTCGGTGGCCGCCGTGCTCGGCCACCGGTTCCCGCTGTCGGTGCTGCGGCGGGTGACCGGCATGGACGACCGCGCCCTGCTCTCGCACCTGCACGCGGGCGTGGCCGCGCAGCTGGTCACGCCGGACGAGCCGGTGCCCGACTGGTACGCGTTCCGGCACCCGCTGACCGCCGAGGCGCTGCTGGCGCAGCTGCCGCCGCCGCACCGGGCCGAGCTGGCCCGGCGGACCGCCGACGCCGTGCGCGAGCTGCACCCCGACCTGTCCGGCGAGTGGTGCGCGCTGGTGGCGTCGCTGCGGCTGGACGCCGGGCAGACCGCCGAGGCGGGCGCGTTGCTGGCCGAGGCGGGACGGCGGGCGCTGGCCGACGGCGCGGCCGGGTCGGCGGTGCGGCTGCTCGACCACGCGCACCGGCTGCTGGCCACCGAGGTCGACGTGGCCATCCGCGCCGACGTGCTGGACTCGCTGCTGCCCGCGCTCGCCGAGGCGGGCCAGTTCGAGCGGGCGTTCGCGCTGGTCGACGCGGTGACCGAGCTGAGCGCCGCCGGGTTGGGCCGGGTGCGGCGGGCCGAGCTGCACACCAAGCTCGCGCAGGTGGCCAACACCGCGGGCCGGTGGACCGAGGGCATGGCGCACGTGGAGACGGCGCGCGCGCTGCTCGGCGCGGACGCGACCGACGAGCACACCGCCCGCCTCGACGCCGTGGCCGCGTTCCTGACGTTGAACCTGGAGGTGCCGGACCGGATCTCCTCGGCCGAGTTCCTGGCCAGGCGGGCGGCCGACGCGGCGAAGCGGGTGCCGCTGCCGGAGGTGGGCTGCGAGACGTGGCAGCTGCTCGGCGTGCTGGCGCGCGACCGCGACCTGGACGAGGCGACCGAGTGCTTCAGCCGGGCCCGTGCGCTGGCAGAGGAGCACGGGCTGCCGATCCAGCGGGTGTACGCGGTGATCCGGCAGGCCGGGCTGGGCTGGCTGGCCGAGGGCGAGGCGGCGGAGCTGGCCGAGGCGCGCGAGGAGGCGTTGCGGATCGGCGCGATCAGCGTGGCCTACAACGTCGACGCGATCCTCGGGCTGGACACCGTGCTGCGCGGGCAGTACGACGCCGCGGCGGAGCAGTTGACCCGGATCATCGCGGACACGCGGCGGCTGCAGCTGCGCAACCTCACCCTGTACGGGTTGATGGCGCGCGCGACCGCGGCGGCGCACCAGGGCAAGCGGGCCGAGATGGACGCGGCGATCGAGGCGTTCGACCAGCTCGGCGGGGTCGGCTCGCAGGAACGGCCGCTGTGCTTCGGGTTGGCGCGGGCGTTCTGCGCGTTGCTGGAGGAGGACCGCGTGACCGCCGGGCACGACCTGGCGCGCGCCATCGCGTACGAGGCCGAGGCGCCGACCGTGTACCACCTGTCCGGCAGGCACGGGCTGCGCCTGCTGCTGGACGCGTTGTCGGGCGCGTTGGACCTGGCGGGCTACCGCGCGGTGACGCGGGCGGCGGCGGCGCGGATGCGCTGGAACCGGGGTTTCGCGCAGTTCGCGCTGGCCGTGCTGCTGGGCAGGCTCGGTCGGGAGGCGGAGGCGGCGCAGGCCGTGCGCGCGGGCCGCGAGGCGGCGGCGATCCACCCGCTGGCCCGCCACCTGGGGCTGCGGCTGGTGGCCGAGGCGGCGGTGGCCGACGGGTGGGGCGAGCCGGTCGGCTGGCTGCGCGGCGCCGAGGAGTACTTCCACCAGGCCGGTCAGCCGGCGGTGGCCAGCGCGTGCCGCGGGCTGCTGCGGCAGGTGGGCGCGTCGGTGCCGCAGCGGCGGACCGGGTCCGACCAGGTGCCGCGCGAGCTGCGGGCGCTGGGCGTGACCGTGCGCGAGTTCGAGGTGTTCCGGCTGCTGGCGGGTCGCCTGGGCAACAAGGCGATCGCCACCCGGCTGCACATCTCGCCGCGGACGGTGGAGAAGCACGTGGCGAGCCTGATCACGAAGACCGCGAAGCCGGACCGGGAGTCGCTCAGCGCGTTCGCCGCGTCCCTCGGACCCGCCGACCGGCCCTAGCAAGGCGGGTGCCGGTCCGTTAGACCTGGTGCGGTGAGAATCCTGGTGGCAGTGGCGCTGACGATGGCTCTCGGCGGCGGGGTGGCGCAGGCCTCCCCCGCGACACCGGACGCGGGAGCACCGGACACGACTCGCGGGCCGTGCGCGTACGCGGTGACGCCGGACGAGCCGGCCGCCCGGCCCGTGCCGCTGCCGCCCGACCCGCGGCACACGCCCGACCGCGGTCACCCCGAGGTCCTCCTGCAGACCAACCAGGGCCCCGTGCCGCTGGTGCTGGACCGCGCGAAGGCGCCGTGCACCGTCCAGAGCTTCCTGCACCTGGTGCGGAAGAAGTTCTACGACGACACGACGTGCCACCGGCTCACGGCGTACCCGACGTTGAAGGTGCTGCAGTGCGGCGACCCGTCCAACACCGGTGAAGGCGGTCCGGGCTACAAGTACGCCGACGAGCTGCCGACCGACCTCGCGCCCGCGCCGAACGACCCCACGGGCCTGCGCCGCATCTACCCGCGCGGCACGCTGGCCATGGCCAACGCGGGCCCGGACACCAACGGCAGCCAGTTCTTCCTGGTCACGTCGGACTCCGTGCTGCGGCCCAACTACACCGTCTTCGGCCGCGTCACGCCCGCCGGGCTCGCCACCTTGGACAAGGTCGCCGCCGGCGGCATCGCGCCGAACCCGGACAGCGAGGTCGACGGCCGCCCGGCCCTGACCACGAACATCCAGCGGGCCAAGCGCACCTGCTAGGGCGCTAGGAGACGGGCGCGCTCACCCGGATGTCGGCGTTCCAGTCGGTGAAGCGGTGCAGGGTGCGCTGGAAGACGTTGCCCTCCAACGTCTTCAGCACCTGCTCCACCCGCACCGGCAGGTCGCCCGGACCGACCCACACGGTCGCGGACGCGGTGAAGCCCGACTCGTAGGCCGCCATCAGCTGGGCGCGCCGCGAGCTGTCGGGCGCGCGCTCGGCCTGCAGCCGCAGGTCGACCAGGAGCGTGTAGCGGCGCGTCGACACGCCGTCGAGCTGCTCGTCGCCCTTCTCCACCAGCAGGCTGCCGGTCAGCGACCGCACCACCGAGGCCGGGTCGACCTCGTCGGCCAGGCCGGCGACCGTGGTGTCCACCCGCACGGGCGCGCGGTCGGCCAGGTCGAGCCTGGTCCACGTGCCGCCGTCGGTGCGGGAGTAGCCGGCGTCGGCCAGCACGACGACGTCGGTGGACGAGTCCTGCCGCAACGACACCAGCCGGCCCTCGCCGGCGCGCAGCAGGCCGCCGTCGAGCGCGACGCTCAGCCCGGTCATGGTGGTCTCGGCGGCGAACCGGACGGAGTGCTGCTCGTCGGCGCGGGCGACCAGGTTCGCGATCAGCGTGGCGCTGTCGTCCACCACCGGGCCGAGGGTCGGCGTCGGCAGGGCTGTCCGCTCCGCGCAGCCCGCCAGCGCCACCCCGGCCAGCACCAACGCGACGACGGACCTGCGCATGTCTCCCCCCACGGACGGTGAACGATGCCATCCTCCCCCACCGGCGACCGATAAGGAGTGCGAACCCCGAAAGTGTCTCGGCTACCGTCGTGGGCATGCCCCACGTGCTCTCCGTCAACGTCGGCTCCCGCGTCGAGTTCGACCAGGCCAACGTCGGCCACACCGGTATCGGCAAGCTCCCCGTGCCCGGCCCCGTGGACGTCCGCGCGCCCGGCCCGGTCGGCAGCGGCGTCATCGGCGACCACATCTCCGACTCGCGCAACCACGGTGGCGACGACCAGGCCGTTTACGCCTACGCGCGGGAAGACCTGGACGCGTGGGCGGTGGAGTTGGGTCGGGCCGACCTGCGGCCCGGGCTGTTCGGCGAGAACCTGACCACGGTGGGTCTCGACGTGTGCGGCGCGCGGATCGGCGAGCGGTGGCGGATCGGCGGGCTGCTGCTCCAGGCGACCAGCCCGCGGGTGCCGTGCCGGACGTTCGCCGGGGTGATGGAGGAGCACGGGTGGGTGAAGACGTTCACTCGGCGCGGGCTTCCCGGCACGTACTTCCGCGTCCTGGAGCCCGGCACGATCACGGCGGGTGACGAGATCACGATCGAGCACCGGCCCGACCACGACGTCACGATCGCGCTCGCGTTCCGCGCCCTGACCCTGGAGCCCGCGTTGCTGCCGGGCCTGCTGGCGGCCGGCGACGACCTGCCCGAGGACCTGCGACGCCGGGTCGAGCGGCGGGCGTTCGACCCGGCGTAGCGGTGGCTCAGGCGAGCGCGGACAGCTTCTCGAACTCCTCGTCGGTCAGCTCGATCCGCGCCGCCGCCACGTTCTCCTCCAAGTGCGCGATCGAGGACGTGCCGGGGATGGGCAGCACCACGGGCGACCTGCGCAGCAGCCACGCCAGCGCGAGCTGCGCGGGCGTGGCGCCGTGCTCCTTGGCGGCCGAGTCGAGCACGCCGCCGGGACGGGCCAGCTCGCCGGTCGCCACCGGGAACCACGGGATGAACGCGATGCCGAGCTCGGTCGCGCGCTCCAGCACGGCCTCGTGCCCGCGGTTGGCCAGGTTGTACAGGTTCTGCACGCTCGCGATCGGCGCGACCGCCCGGGCGGCCTCGAGCTGGGCGACGTCCACCTCGGACAGTCCGATGTGCCGGATCTTGCCCTCCTCCTGGAGCTTGCGCAGCTCGCCGACCTGGTCCTCCAGCGGGTAGTCCGGGTCGACGCGGTGCAGCTGGTAGAGGTCGATGCGCTCGACGCCGAGCCGCCGCAGGCTGGTCTCGACGGCCTGCCGCAGGTAGGCGGGCTTGCCGAGGATCGGCCACTCGTTCGGGCCGGTGCGCAGCAGGCCGCCCTTGGTCGCGATGACCAGGTCGTCCGCGTACGGGTGCAGGGCCTGCCGGATCAGCTCCTCGTTGACGTGCGGGCCGTAGGCGTCCGCGGTGTCGATGAAGGTGACGCCCAGCTCGACCACCCGGCGCAGCACGGCGATCGCGTTGTCGCGGTCGGCCGGGTAGCCCCAGATGCCCTCACCGGTGAGCCGCATCGCGCCGTAGCCGAGGCGGTTGACGGTCAGGTCCCCACCCAGCGAAAAGGTCTCAGACACCTCTGGTGCTCCTCGTGGTTCGGGTGTTGCTCGGTTCTCCACTCGCGCCAACCGGTCGGACCGCGTCGGTTGTTCCCGTCCTGGGCGATCGGGCCGACGCGCGTCCACGTGGTGGAACCCGGCTACTGCTTGGCGACCAGCGTGAGCACGTCGTACTTGGCCACCGACTCACCCTTCTGGTTGACCAGGTCGGCGTCCCAGCGGACCTCGCCGTACTCCTGGTCCTCGCGCGGCGTGATCTGCTTCGCGGTCAACGTCACGGTCAGCTCGTCGCCGGGGAACGTGGGCGTGAGGAACCGCAGGTTCTCCAGCCCGTAGTTGGCCAGCACCGGCCCCGGCTCGGGCGAGACGAACAGGCCCGCCGCGAACGACACCACCAGGTACCCGTGCGCGACCCGACCGCCGAAGAACGGGTTCGCCGTCGCGGCTTCCTCGTCCATGTGCGCGTAGAACGTGTCGCCGGTGAACTCCGCGAAGTGCTCGATGTCGGCCAACGTCACGGTGCGCGGCCCGGCCACGACCGTGTCGCCGATCCTCAGCTCCCGCAACGACTTGCGGAACGGGTGCACGTCCGACTCGGTGCGCGGCGCGCCCGGCACCCACCGCCCGGTGACCGCGCTCAGCACCCTGGGGCCGGCCTGCACCGCGGTGCGCTGCATGTGGTGCAGCACGCCACGGATGCCGCCCATCTCCTCACCGCCGCCCGCGCGGCCCGGACCGCCGTGCACCAGCATCGGCAGCGGCGAACCGTGTCCGGTGGACTCCTTGGCGTCGTCGCGGTCCAGCACCAGGACGCGGCCGTGCCACGGGGCCACGCCCAGCACCACGTCGCGCGCGAAGTCGGCGTCGTGCGTGACGACGGAGCCGACCAGGCTGCCCGCGCCGCGCGCGGCCAGCTCGACCGCGTGCTCGGCGTCGCGGTAGGCCATCAGCGTCGACACCGGCCCGAACGCCTCCACCTCGTGCGGCTGGGCGTGGTCGGGGTCGGCCTTGAGCAGCACCGGCGACAGGAACGCGCCGCGCTCGGCGTCGGCGTCCACCACGTCCACGCGGTCCGGGGAGCCGTAGACGACGTCACCGACCTCCAGCAGCGCCTTCAGCGACCGCCGGACCTCCTCGCGCTGCTCCAGCCCGGCCAGCGCGCCCATCCGCACGCTCTCGTTCGCGGGGTTGCCGATGACGACCTTCGCCAGGCGCGCGGTGGCGGCGTCGGCGACGGCGTCCAGGAGGGAGGCGGGTACCAGGGCGCGCCGGATCGCGGTGCACTTCTGGCCTGCCTTGACCGTCATCTCGCTGACGAGCTGCTTGACGAACAGGTCGAACTCGGGCGTGCCCTCGACCGCGTCCGGGCCGAGGATCGAGCAGTTCAGCGAGTCCGCCTCGGCGTTGAAGCGCACGCTGTTGCGCACGACCGCCGGGTGGGTGCGCAGCACCTGGGCGGTGGACGCGGAGCCGGTGAAGCCGACCAGGTCCTGGGCCGTGAGGTGGTCGAGCAGGTCGCCCGCGCTGCCGGTGACCAGCTGCAGCGAGCCTTCCGGCAGCAGGCCCGAGGCCAGCATCAGCTCGACCAGCTTCTCGGTGATGTACGCCGTCTGGGAGGCGGGCTTGATCAGCGACGGCACACCGGCGATGAACGCGGGCGCGAACTTCTCCAGCGGGCCCCACATCGGGAAGTTGAAGGCGTTGATCTGCACGGCCACGCCCCGCAGCGGGGTCGCGACGTGCTGGCCGACGAACGTGCCGCCCTTGCTCAGCGGCTCCACGTTGCCGTCGACGTAAACCTTGTCGTTGGGCAGCTCGCGCTTGGCCTTGCTCGCGTAGCCGAACAGCACGCCGATGCCGCCGTCCACGTCGATCAGGGAGTCCGTCCTGGTGGCGCCCGATCGGGCGCACAGGGCGTACAGCTCGTCGCGGTGTTCCCGCAGGTACGAGGCGAGGGCCTTGAGCAGGGCCGCGCGCTGGTGGAACGTCAGCTCCCGCAGCGCCGGTCCGCCGACGCGCCTGCCGTGGTCGAGCGCCGCCGCCATGTCGACGCCCTGCGACGAGATGCGGGCGATCTCCTCGCCGGTCACCGCGTCGTGCAGCGGCGTTCCTTCGACGGACGGGGCGTGCCAGCGACCTGACACGTAGCTGCGCAGCATGGCCATCGGGTGTCGACCTCCTCGTCGGGCCGGTGGGTGTCCCGGCATGACCCGACAGTAAAGCCTCCGCACTTTCATCGTGACTTGATTCAAGGTCATGCAGTAACTTTTGGACGGCCGCCGCCAGAATGAGAGGAGTGTCGATGAGGACACGAGTGGTGGTGAGCGCGGTCGTGCTCGCCTTCAGCGGGCTGGCCGTGCCGGCCGCCCAAGCCGCACCCGCGCCCGCGCCGGACGCCGCCGACGTCGGCGCCATGGCGGTGACCTTCGCCGAGGAGTTCAACGGCCCGGCGGGCACGCGGGTCGACGCCTCCAAGTGGAACACGGAGGTCGGCGACAACAACGGCAACAACCGCGAGCACCAGTACTACACGACCTCGGCGAGCAACGCCGCCATGGACGGCGCGGGCAACCTGGTCATCACCGCCCGCAAGGAGAACCCCGGCAACTACAACTGCTGGTACGGCCGGTGCCAGTACACGTCGGCCCGGATCAACACCGCGGGCAAGTTCACCACGACCTACGGCAAGGTCGAGGCGCGGATGAAGATGCCGCGCGGCAAGGGCATCTGGCCCGCGTTCTGGATGCTCGGGCAGGACATCAACTCCGGCAACCCGTGGCCGGGCAGCGGCGAGATCGACATCATGGAGTTCCTGGGCCACGACCTGGACACGGTGTACGGCACCATCCACGGTCCCGGCTACTCCGGCGCGGGCGGCATCGGCATGCCGTTCAACGGGCCGAACTTCGCCGACGGCTTCCACACCTTCGCCATCGAGTGGTCGCCCACCGGCATCGCGTGGTCCGTGGACGGCAACGTCTACCAGCGCCGCACGCCCGCCGACGTCGGCGGCAACCAGTGGGTGTTCAACAAGCCGTTCTTCATCATCCTGAACCTGGCGGTCGGCGGCGAGTGGCCGGGCTACCCGGACGCCACCACCACGTTCCCGCAGCAGTTCGTGATCGACTACGTGCGGGTGTCGACGTCGGACGGCAACCCGCCCGCGGGTGGCCGGATCACCGGCATCGGCGGCAAGTGCGTGGACGTGGCCGGCGCGAACTCGGCCAACGGCACGCCCGTGCAGCTGTGGGACTGCAACGGCACGGCGGCCCAGCAGTGGTCCCGGCCGGGCGACGGCACGATCCGGGCGCTGGGCAAGTGCCTGGACGCGGCGTCGGGCGGCACGGCGGACGGCACGCTGGTCCAGCTGTGGGACTGCAACGGGACCGGTGCGCAGAAGTGGGCGGTGAGCGGTGCCAACGACATCGTGAACATCCAGGCGAACAAGTGCCTGGACGCGCAGAACAACAGCTCCGCCAACGGCACGCGGCTGCAGCTGTGGACCTGCTTCGGCACCGCGAACCAGAAGTGGACCGTCGCGTGAGCCACGTGACGTGATCGGGGCCTGTAGCTCCTGATTCGGGCCCCTCAAGCCCGCCCGCGACCGTGACCGCCGACTCTCCCCGGCGGTCACGGTCGGTCACGGTCGGTCACGACAGTCGCGGCTGTCGCAGCGGCGCCGGTCGAGGCGGGCGTGACGCGGATGCTCACGCCCGCCTCCCTACCGTCGCACTTCCCCAGCTGCACCATCCCCTCCCCGAACTCCCCCTCCCCCCTCGCCACCCCCGCACATCCGGAACGCGGTTCGACCGGAATGCGGTGGTGATCGACACCGTTGACCTTGTCGTGAAGCTTTCCGTGCTGGACCGGTCGCGGGTGAGGGTCGGGAGTGGTCACCCAGAGGCGCTGCGCGACACGATCGCGTTCGCCCGTCAGGCTGAACAGCTCGGCTATCACCGCTTCTGGGTGTCCGAGCACCACGGCGTGCCGGGCGTGGCCGGTTCCGCGCCGACGGTGCTGGCGGCAGCCGTCGCCGGGGCGACGTCCCGGATCAGGGTCGGCACCGGCGGCGTGATGCTGCCCAACCACCAGCCACTGGTCGTGGCCGAGCAGTTCGGTGTGCTGGAGTCGCTGTTCCCGGGCCGGATCGACATGGGCCTCGGCCGGTCGGTCGGCTTCATCGAGGCGGTCCGCAAGGCGTTGGGGCACGACAAGGAGGACGCCGCCGACTTCGGCCCGAGGCTCACCGAGCTGCTGGGGTACTTCACGGGCGACCAGGCGGTGCGCGGCTACCCGGCCGACGGCCTCCGCGTGTCGCCGTTCGTCCTCGCCACCGGCGCCGGCGCGCGCGTTGCCGCAGCACACGGCGTCCCACTGGTCATCGGCTCGTTCCGGGGCGAAGACGCCATGATCGACGCCATCACCACCTACCGCGCCGAGTTCCGCCCGTCGGCGTGGTCGGACGAGCCGTACGTGGTGATCTCCTCGACGGTCGCCGTCGCCGACACCACCGAGGACGCCTGGCGACTCCTCGTGCCGGAGGCGTGGGCGATGGCGCACTCACGCACCCGAGGCGAGTTCCCACCCCTGAGCGCGCCGAACGACATCCTCGCCCAGGCCATGACGAGCCGCGAGCGCCGACTGTTCGAGCAGTCCCTCCAAGGCCACGTCCACGGCACACCATCCGAAGTCGCCAAGGCCCTGGACAACCTCCTCCACCGCACCGCCGCCGACGAGGTCCTGGTCACCACCAGCACGTACGACCGCGCCGCCATGCTCGACTCGTACCGCCGACTGGCCGACCTCTACCTCTGACCCGCCCGACCGCCGCCTGCGGTCAGACTCCGACGGACCGCGTCACCCCTGCGGGTTCGTCGCGCGCCGAGTCGCCGCGTGCCGGGTTGCCGTGTGTTCTACGAGCTCAACCTCGATGAACGCACCGATCATCGCCCGCCACACCGCCTCCGCCACCACCGGCTCCAACCCTGCCACCGACGCCCGCTCCCGCACCGACGCGATCACCTCGGCAACCCGGTCCGGCGCCCGAACCGCCTGGTCATCCGACTTGAACGCCGCAGCCGCCCGCACCAGACCTTGCCGTTGCGCCAGCAGGCGCACCAGCTCCGAGTCGATCACATCGATGCGCGCACGAACCTCGTCCAGTGACGTCGGGGGCAGCGACGGCTGCGACGACGAATCGGACGACGGGGACGGCGACAGCGACGGCGACGGGACCGACGTGGAGGTGGAGTCAGACACGTCCATCATCATCCACGACTCATACCAACCGACTACTCCCCACCTCGCAACCCCACGGCACCCAAACGCCCCACCACCCGAACACCGCTACCAGCGCATGCCACTCCGCAGCACGGCAAAGCACCAATCCTCGGCGCGGCGGGGGCGGGGGTCCACGACACGACGGCACAGCGCTGAAGGCACCACGGCGCAAGCGCTCGGGTGCCGTGGTGCGGGTGTTCGGGTGCCCTGGTGCGGGCGCTCGGGTTCGGGTACGCGGCGTGGTGGTGGTAGTGGCGCGGCAGGTCCGCACGCCCCCCGGTGGGGAGCCTGCGGGGGTCGGCTGGTGGCGGCGCTGCTGAGCGGGGGTCGGCAGCGCTGGGGCATGGCTGCCGGTCAGCCAATGGCAGCACCAGGTGGCAACGCTGCGGTGGAGCAGTGCCGCCGGTCAGCCGGTGGCAGCACTGGGGTGGCACGGCTGCAGGTCGGCCGGTCGGCTGCGGGCGGCCTACCGGAAACGCCGTACGGCCGCGCTGTGGCAAGGCGCCGGGCGGCCGGCCGCGATGGCAGCGCTGCGGCGTCGCTGCCGGTCAGCTGACCGCAGCACCGGGCGGCAGCACTGCGGTAGGACAGGGCTACCGGTCAGGCTGTCGCGGCACGGTGCGGCCGGGCTGCGGTGGGACAGGGCCACTGGTCAGCCGGTGGCAGCGCCGGGTGGCAGCGCTGCGGTGCGGCAAGGCTGCCGGGCGGGCTAGCGCGGCAAGGTGCGGCCGGGCTGCGGTGCGGCCCGGCCGCCGAGCGGCCGGTGGCAGCACCGGGTGGCGAGGCTGCGGGTCGGCCGGCCGGCCGGCCGGCCGGTGGCGACATAGCGGAACGCGGTGCGCCAGCGCTGCGGCAAGGCTGTCAGGCCGCCGCGATGGCAGTACCGGGTGGCACGGCTGCCGGTCAGCCGATGGCAGCACCGGGTGGCGAGGCTACGGTGCGGCTGGTCGGCAGTAGGTCGGCTGAGGGCAGCACTGGGTTGCAGCGCTGCGGTGGGGCAGGCTGCCGGGCGGCTGGTGCGGGCACAGCGGAGCGCCGGGTGGCAGGGCTGCGGTGCGGCGCGCGGGTGGGTGGTGGCGCGGCGTGGCAGGGCTGCCGGTTGGGCTGCTGTGCGGCTGCGGTGTGGCTTTGGTGGGGCCGGTTGGTGCGGGTGGTTAGTGGTCGCGTTGTTGTTCGGCTAGGAAGCGTTCGAACTCGGCGCCCAGTTCGTCGGCGCTGGGCAGTGGTTCGTCGTCGTTGATCAGCAGGTTGTCCGAGGCCTCGGTGAAGGCGTCGTACTGCCGTTCCAGTGCCTCGACCACCTGGGCGACCTCGGCCGATTCCGACACCTGGCGGGTGATCTCGGCGTCCGTCCGCTTGGCCGCCTCGTTCAGCGCCGCCGCCTGGATGACCAGGCCCGTCGACTTCGTCAACGCCTGCAGCAGGCTCAACGCGGCGGCGGGGTAGGTGCCCTGCGCCAGGTAGTGCGGCACGTAGGCGGCGAAGCCCATGGCGTCGTGGCCGGTTTGCCCGAGCCGCAGCTCCAGCAGCGCCGACAGGTTGCCCGGCACCTGCACCCGGCTGAACGGCGAGCCCTCCGTCACCAGTTCCGGCCTGGTCGCGTGCGAGATCACCGACAGCTTCCGCGTGTGCGGCACGCCCATCGGGATGCCGTTGAAGCTGACCGCGAGGCGCAGGCCCCACCGCTCGATCAGCGACCGCACGGCCGCGACCACCGCCTCCCACCGACGATCCGGCTCGGGGCCGGTCATCAGCAGGAACGGCGTGCCCACCGCGTCGTGCATCAGGTGCACGACCAGCTCGGGCGCGTCGAAGGACTCCCAGCGGTCGGTGGCGTAGATCATCGTCGGCCGCCGGGCGCGGTAGTCGATCAGGTCGTCGATGTCGAACCGGGCGATCACCCGGTGTTCGTGCACCTCCAGCAGGTGGGCGACCACCGTCGCGCCCGCCGCACCGGCGTCCATGAAGCCGTCGAAGTGGTGCAACAACACCGCTCCGGTCAGGTCCGGGACGTCGGAGTCGACCTCGAACAGATCCTCCGGGTCCAGCGCCACCTCGTGCCTCCCCAAGTGCTCACATGCCAGTCCTCCCCTCCGTCAACGTCGACCGACCGCTGATCCATTCCCCGATTCCGTCGAGCATTCGAGCGAGACCGAATTCGAAGAGCGTGTCCAGCCCCAGGTCCAGGTCAGAGCCCACGACGCGGCTGAACATCGGGAACTCCCCGCCGGAGACGATGTCCAGCAGGGCCGGCGCCTGCTGGGTCATCCACTCGTCCCCGGTCATCCCGGTGTCCCGCCGCTGCTCGACCTCCGGCTCGATGTTCACCGCGACGCCCCGGACGAAGCCGAACATCGTCACGGCGGCGTGCATCATCTCCTCCAGGTTCAGCCCCTTCCCGTCGAGCGCGCGCAGGACCCACTCGGTGTGCGCGAGCGCACTGGGAAGCAGTTGCGGCCGGGTCATGGACATGGCCGGCGCCAGCCACGCATGTTCCTGGAACAACTTCCACTGCACCCTCGCGCTCACCTCCAGCCGCTCCCGCCAGGTCTCGGGCCCCGGCTCGGGCAACTCCTCCTTCCGCAACACGTGGTCGATCATCCGAAGGACCAGTTCGTCCTTGCTCTCGACGTGCCGGTACAGCGACATGGTCGCCACGCCCAGCCGTGCCGCCACCCGCCGCATCGACAACCCGTCGAGCCCTTCCTGGTCCGCCAGGCGGACCGCCGCGAGGACCAGCCGCTCGCCGGTCAGGTCGGTCTCCTGCGCGCGCGGCCGCACAGGTTCCCCACCTTCCGGCGACACGACCGTGCCCACGCCGGCCACGGGACGCACGAAGCCCTCGGAACGCAAGGTGACCAGCACCTTGGTCGCCGTGGCCATCGCGACGTTCCAGCGCACGGTGATCTCGCGCGTCGACGGCACCCGATCACCCGGTCGCAGCTGGCCCGACTCGATCGAATCGCGGATCTCGCGCGCAATCCGCTGGTAGATCGCGTCAGTCATCGCCCGCCTCCTCAAAGGTAGTGCACCGGATGCTACAGCACTAGTGCACGATAGAGTGATTGACCAAGCAGAACACCCATGTACGGTGTACGCATGGACACCGTACTGATCTCCGGCGCGAGCATCGCCGGCCCCGCGCTCGCCTACTGGCTGCGCCACCACGGCTTCACCCCGACCGTCGTCGAGCGGGCACCCGCCCCGCGCCCCGGCGGCCAGGCCGTCGACCTGCGCGGAACGGCCCGCGAGGTCGCCGAGCGAATGGGCGTGCTCGATCAGGTGCGCGCCGCGCACACGGGCGCGCGAGGCATGGCGTTCGTGAACGCCGAGGGCAAGCGCACCGCCACCATGGCGTCCGACGCGATGGGCGACTCGGGCGGCGTGATCGCCGAGCTGGAGATCCTGCGGGGCGACCTGGTCCGCATCCTCCACGAGGCGACCGCGACCGGCGTCGAGCACGTCTTCGACGACGGCATCACCTCGCTCACCCAGACCGGAGCCGGGGTGGCGGTGACCTTCGAGCGCGGCGAGCCGCGCACGTTCGACCTGGTCATCGGCGCGGACGGGCTGCACTCCAAGGTGCGGTCGCTGGCGTTCGGCCCCGAGTCGCGGTTCGCGCACGACCTCGGCGCCTACATCTCCATCTTCGGCACGACCCAGCGAGAAGACCTGGACGGCGTGCAGCTGATGCACACCGTGCCCGGCCGCACCGCGGGCATCTACCCCACGCCGGACGGCGGGGCCAAGGCGATGTTCGTGTTCGCCTCGCCCCCGCTGGAGCACGACCGGCGCGACACGGCGTGGCAGCGCGAGCTGATCGCCACCACGTTCGCCGACGACGGCTGGGAGGTGCCCCGGCTGCTCGAGGACATGCGCGAGGCGCCGGACTTCTACTTCGACCGGCTCTGCCAGATCCGGATGGACACCTGGTCGGACGGTCGCGTCGCGCTGCTCGGCGACGCGGCGTTCTGCGCGTCGCCCATGGCGGGCAACGGCACGAGCATGGCGTTGGTCGGCGCGTACGTCCTCGCGGGCGAGCTGGCCACCGCCCCGGATCACGCCACGGCGTTCAGACGGTACGAGGAGGTGATGCGCGAGTACGTGACGCGGTGCCAGAAGTTCGCGCTGGGCGGGGTCGACAGCCTAATGTCGAAGTCGCGGATGTCCATCCGCATGCGCGACTTCGCGATCCGCGTAGTCCCGCACATCCCCGGCGGCGCGAGACTGTTCGGCGACCTGCAGAAGCTGGCGAACACCGTGTCGTTGGCGGACTACCGGCCCCGGAGCTTGACCTCCACCTGACTCCAGGTCCTACGTTCCGGGCATGGACATGGAGACCACCGCCTGGATGTCGCTGTACCACGTGACGAACGCGCAGGACGACAAGCGGCCGTTCTCCGTCGCCACGTTCCGCCGGATCTGGGCGTTCGCCCGTCCGCACCGGGTGAGGCTGACCCAGTACCTCACCCTGAGCGTGGTCGTGGCGGTGCTGGCGGTGGCGACACCGGTGCTCGCGGGCCGGATCGTGGACGCGATCGTCAACGGCGCGGCGTACCGGGTGGTGCTCGTCCTCGCGGTCGTGATCGCGGTCATCGCGATCGTCGAGGCGGGGTTGGGGCTGCTGACGCGGTGGCTGTCGGCGAGCATCGGCGAAGACCTGATCCTCGACCTGAGGACCACGGTCTTCGACCACGTGCAACGGATGCCGATCGCGTTCTTCACCCGCACCCGCACCGGGGCGCTGGTGAGCCGGCTCAACAACGACGTGATCGGGGCGCAGCGGGCGTTCAGCGACACCTTGTCCAGCGTGGCGGGCAACCTGGTCACGTTGGCGCTGACGCTGGCGGTGATGATCAGCCTGTCGTGGCAGATCACGCTGCTGGCGCTGGTGTTGCTGCCGGTGTTCGTGGTGCCGGCGCGGCGGATGGGGACGCGGCTGGCGCGGCTGGAACGTGAGGCGGCCAACCACAACGCCACCATGGGCACCCGGATGACCGAGCGGTTCTCGGCGCCGGGGGCGACGCTGGTGAAGCTGTTCGGCAGGCCGGCGCACGAGTCGGAGGAGTTCGCGACGCGGGCGCGGCGGGTGCGGGACATCGGGGTGCGCACGGCCATGGTGCAGACCGTGTTCCTGACGGCGTTGACGCTGGTCTCGGCGCTGGCGTTGGCCGTGGTGTACGGGTTGGGCGGGTTCTACGCGCTGCGCGGCGAGTTGGACCCGGGGTCGGTGGTGGCGCTGGCGTTGCTGCTGACCAGGCTGTACGCGCCGCTCACGGCGCTGGCCGGCGCGCGGGTCGAGGTGATGAGCGCGTTGGTGAGCTTCGAGCGGGTCTTCGAGGTGCTCGACCTGAAGCCGTTGATCACCGAGAAGCCCGATGCGCGGTCGGTGCCGGACGGTCCGGTGTCGGTGGAGTTCGAGAACGTCCGGTTCGCCTACCCGTCGGCGGACAAGGTGTCCCTGGCGTCGTTGGAGGAGGTCGCGGTGCTCGACAGCCGCGGCGGAGAGGAGGTGCTGCACGACGTGTCGTTCCGGGCCGAGCCCGGCCAGGTGGTGGCGTTGGTCGGCTCGTCGGGCGCCGGGAAGTCCACGATCGCCTCGCTGCTGCCCCGGCTCTACGACGTGGACTCGGGCGTGGTGCGCCTGTCCGGTGTGGACGTGCGCGACCTGACCGCCGACTCGGTCCGCGGCGCGCTGGGCATGGTGACGCAGGACGGTCACCTGTTCCACGAGTCGATCCGGTCGAACCTGCTGCTCGCCCGCCCGCAGGCCACCGAGGCCGACCTGTGGGAGGTGCTGGGCCGGGCGCGGCTGGCCGAGTTGGTGGCGTCGCTGCCGGACGGGCTGGACACCGTGGTCGGCGAGCGCGGCTACCGGTTGTCCGGCGGCGAGCGGCAGCGGTTGACGATCGCCCGGCTGCTGCTGGCGAAGCCGCGCGTGGTGATCCTGGACGAGGCCACCGCGCACCTGGACTCCACCTCGGAGGCCGCGGTGCAGGCCGCGTTGGGCGAGGCGCTGCACGGGCGCACGGCGGTGGTGATCGCACACCGGCTGTCGACGATCCGGGCGGCCGACCTGATCCTCGTGGTCGAGGGCGGTCGGGTGGTGGAACGCGGCACCCACACCGAACTGCTCGCCGCGGGCGGGCGCTACGAAGAGCTGTACCGGACCCAGTTCGCGGAGGAGGTGCGAACGTCGTAAGCCGGCACCTACGCGTGCCGCACCGCGTCGGCGTCGGCAAGACCGAGGAGCTGCACGGCCTGCTTGCGCATCTCGACCTTGCGCACCTTGCCGGTGACGGTCATCGGGAACTCGTCGACCACGTGGACGTACCGGGGGATCTTCTGGTGCGCGAGCTTGCCGGCGCAGAACGACCGCAGCGACTCGGCGGTCAGCGGTTCCGCGCCGGGGCGCAGGCGCACCCAGGCCATCAGCTCCTCGCCGTACTTCACGTCGGGGACGCCGACGACCTGCGCGTCGAGCACGTCGGGGTGGGTGTAGAGGAACTCCTCGATCTCGCGCGGGTACAGGTTCTCGCCGCCGCGGATCACCATGTCCTTGATCCGGCCGGTGATGTTCACATACCCGTCGGCGTCCATCACCGCGAGGTCGCCGGTGTGCATCCACCGGGCGGCGTCGATCGCCTCGGCGGTCTTGTCCGGCTGCTCCCAGTAGCCGAGCATCACCGAGTACCCGCGCGTGCACAGCTCGCCGGGCGTGCCGCGCGGCACGGTGCGGCCGGTGTCCGGGTCGACGACCTTCACCTCCAGGTGCGGCCCGACCCGGCCGACGGTGGACACCCGCCGGTCCAGCGAGTCGTCACGGCGGGTCTGCGTGGACACCGGCGAGGTCTCGGTCATGCCGTAGCAGATGGACACCTCGCGCATGCCCATCCGCTCCACCACCTGCTTCATCACCTCGACCGGGCACGGCGAGCCGGCCATGATCCCGGTGCGCAGCGACGACAGGTCGTAGGAGTCGAAGCCGGGGTCGGCGAGCTCGGCGATGAACATCGTCGGCACGCCGTACAGCGACGTGCACCGCTCCTCCGCCACGGCCCGCAACGTGGCGGCGGGCTCGAACGCGGGCGCGGGGATCACCACGCACGCGCCGTGCGAGGTGGCCGCGAGGTTGCCCATGACCATGCCGAAGCAGTGGTAGAACGGGACCGGCACGCAGATCCGGTCGTCCTCGGTGTACCCGAGCAGCTCACCGACGAAGAAGCCGTTGTTGAGGATGTTGTGGTGCGACAGGGTCGCGCCCTTCGGGAACCCCGTGGTGCCCGAGGTGTACTGGATGTTGATCGGGTCGTCCGCCGACAGCTCCGGCCACCGCGGCAACGCGTCCGCGTGCAGGTCCGTCCACTCGGGACTGTCGAACAGCACGACCTGGCGCAGCGCCGCGCAGCGGGGCCGGACCTCGGCGATCATCCCGGCGTAGTCGGAGGTCTTGAACGACGCGGCCGCGAAGAGCGTGCGCACGCCGGCCTGGTTGAGCACGTACTCCAGCTCGTGCACCCGGTACGACGGGTTGATGTTGACCAGGATCGCGCCGATGCGCGCGGTCGCGTACTGGACCACCACCCACTCGGCCCGGTTGGGCGACCAGATCCCGACCCGGTCGCCGACGCCGACCCCGGCCGCCATCAGCCCGGCCGCGACGGAGTCGACCTCGGCGGCCAGCTCGCGGTAGGTCCACCGGCGGCCGGTGGGGAGGTCGACCAGGGCTTCCCGGTCGGCGTGCGTGGCCACCGCGCGGTCGAAGTTCACGCCGATGGTGTCGCCCAGCAGCGGCACGTCGGAGGTGCCCGAGGAGTAACTCAGGTGCGCCATCACGGCAACGTACCGCAGGCCGCAACCTCGTGACCAGCGACAACGGTATTCATGCCGCTCGGCAGACGGCGTGCCGACACAATCGTCGCCATGCGAACCATCGGGTTGATCGGCGGGATGAGCTGGGAATCGTCCGCCGAGTACTACCGGCTGCTCAACGAGGAGACGCGGCGCCGGCTCGGCGGCCACCACTGCGCGCCCAGCCTGCTGCTGACCGTCGACTTCGCCGAGGTCGAGCAGTTGCAGCGCACGGGGCAGTGGGAGCGGTCGGGCGAGTTGCTGGCCGAGGCCGCCCGCAAGCTCGAAGGCGCGGGCGCCGAGCTGGTCCTCTTGTGCACCAACACCATGCACAAGGTCGCCGACGCGATCACGGACGCCGTCCAGGTGCCGTTCGTGCACATCGTGGACGCCACGGCGCGGCGGCTGACCGCCTACCGCAAGGTCGGCCTGCTCGGCACCCGGTTCACCATGGAGCAGGACTTCTACCGCGACCGGATGCGCGCGCACGGCATCGAGCTGGTCGTCCCGGACGAACCGGACCGCACGCTCGTGCACGACGTGATCTACCAGGAGCTGACCAAGAACCGGGTCGAGCCCGCGTCCCGCGCCGCCTACCGGGACGTGATGGCACGCCTGGTCGAGCGCGGCGCGGAGGCGGTGATCCTGGGCTGCACGGAGATCACGTTGCTGGTCGACCAGTCCGACAGCACCGTGCCGCTGGTCGACTCGACCCGCATCCACGTCGAGTCGGGCGTCGACCTCGCGCTGGCCTAGGCCTCGCCTCCGGTCGTCAGGTGCACTACGTCGGACGCCGCGCCGTAGTAGTAGGCACGTACGCGGTAAGTGGCGGTCTTCTCCGTCGGCAGCGTGATCAACCCGAACGACCGCACGTCCGGGTCGAGCCGCGCGGCCACCGAGAACTCCGCCGCCCCGGCCGGCCTGACCTCCAGCAGGTACCCCTCCTCCCCCGCCGCGCGGTCGGTCCACGTGAACAGGATCCCGTTGGCGTGCTTCACCTCGGCCCGGAAGTCACCCGCACCGGCGTCGGCCGAACGCACCGGGCGCACGCCGCTCGGACCGCTCACCGGCGCAGCCCACTCGTGACCGTCGGCCGGCGGCACCTCGTCGCCGGGCGGCAACGCCACGTCCACCGACGCCGACGCCGGGCCGTGGAACGACCGCACCCGGTAGTGGAACGACGTCCGGGGGATCAGGTCCGGGTGCGCGAACGTCGTGCGGGACGGCGGCACGAACTCCAGCACCGTGTACGCGTCGCCGGCCGCGTGGGCGTACTCGACGACCTGCCCCGCCGCGCCCGGTTCGGCCTCCCACGCCAGCGAGACGTCCGTCGGCGACGTCAACGTGGCGGTGAGCGTCGAGGGCCGCTCCCGGCCGCACGCGACCAGGAGCAGCACCGACACCACGACGAGACGCCTCACTTGCGCCAGAACCGGATGCCGCTCCACACGACCGTCGCCGGGCCTTGGCCGCTGTTGGTGCGGTAGGCGCCGAACTTGTCGTAGAAGCTGCCACCGGGGCCGTCGTACGCGTGCTTCAGCGATCCGTTGATGTACGTGCGGTGCTGGCCGCCCACCACGTGCACCGTGTTCACCCGCACGGACGTGCCGACGGTCGCCCCCGTGGCGATCGTCGCGCCGCCGTGCACCGCGTACAGCCGGCCGCCCCGTTCCACCGCCAGCATGAAGAACGGGCCGGCCGCGGACTCGTGGAACGTCTGCTTCAGGCTGACGCGGGTGCCGCCGAGGCTGGTGATGCGGAACGACCCCTCGAACTGGCGGGTGCCCCCGGAGTAGGTGGCGTACCGGCGCTCGGCGCGCTGGTCGCCGCTCGCGGTGGCGCAGGTGAGGCGGAAGGTCAGGTCCGCGACGTCGCCGCAACCCCGCTCCTGCACGGTGAAGGTGGGCGAGTACGAGGTCCACGGTCCGGGTTCGACCTGGGCGTGCGCGGCCGGTGGGGCCACCACCAGGCCGCCGACGAACACCGCCGCGACCAGGGCTCGGAGTGTTCCGGACATGCGCGCCTCCTTCGACTCCCCTGGTGACGGGGAGGGTCGAGGCGGTGGCGCAGGTCACTGTAATTGGTCTGGACGACTCGGACAAGGATCGCCCGGTCAGGGATCTCCCTGAGGCCGGGCACGTCCGCGTGCGGCACAGTGGACGGCATGGAGCTCACCCCGCGCGCCCTGTTCGGCCTGGCCCGGACGACCGTCGAGACCGCCGTGTCGGTGCCGGGCCGCGTGCTCGACCTGCTCGGCGCGGCGGAGGCCGTCGTGCGCCGCGCCGACGAGATGGTCACCCGCACCGAACGGGTGCTGGCCGAGACCGAGGCGCTGGTCGGGCGGGCGAAGGCGGTGACCGCGACGGCCGAGGACGTGACGACCGACGTCGGCCGCACCGCCCGGACGTCGCGCGAGCTGCTTGACAGCTACGCGCCCATCGCGCGGAAGGCCCAGCCGCTCGCGCAGCGGTTCGTGGACGACCTGTCGCCCCACGAGGTGGACGCCGCCGTGCAGCTGGTGGACCAGCTGCCGGTGCTGACCAAGCACCTGATCGAGGACGTGCTGCCGATCCTGGCCACGCTCGACCGCGTCGGGCCGGACATCCACCAGCTGCTGGAGGTCACCAACGACGTCCGGCAGGCGATCCTCGGCATCCCCGGGTTCACCTTCATGCGCCGCCGCGGCGAGGCCAAGGCGGACGACTAGCGATTGTTCGCACGATCACGAGTGCGCGGCGCCGCGTTCTTGTCACCACGTGAGTGCCGCGACCGGCGCCGCCACAATGTCTGCCGCATTATTTAGCGGATATCGAAGGTTTTCCGGGCAACTCTTGCCGGTGGTCCGCGCACCTCATTAACTTCCGTCGAGTCGGCACATTTCCGGCAGATTTCGAGGAAGGATCACCCGTGAGGTTGAAGACAATACTGGGCGCGGGCGTGACGTCCGGGCTCGTCGTGGCCGGTCTGCTCGCCGGCGTCGGCAGCGGCTCGGCGGCGCCCGTCCAGGTCGACAAGACGCTGACGTTCACCTGCCCGTTCCCGCTGATCGGCAACCAGGTGCTGTCGACCCGGATCCGGGCCACCATCGACGCGCCGACCTCGGTCGGCGGCGAGTTGAAGACCACGGACTTCTCCGCGACGGTCACCGTGCCGCCGACCGCGACGCAGGGCCTGACGCTGGTCGGCGCGGCGACGGTGGAGGGCTCCGCCGAGGCGGGCGTGACGCTGGACAACGCCGGCAGCAAGCTCGACATCAAGATCCCCGGCCTGACCGTGCCGAAGACCCCGGTGCCGACCGAGGGCGCGTTCGACGTGGTCGCGAGCGGTCCGGTGCCGACCGCGGTGATCCCCAAGGCGGGCACGACGACCGTGACGGTCGGCAACTACAGCACGACGTTGACGCCGAAGAAGGCCGACGGCACCGACACCGGCCTCGGCACGTTCACGTCCAACTGCGTGCTGGACCCGGGCCAGGACCCGACGCTGATCCGGTTCGACGTGTCGGGCGGCGGCGGCCCGACCACGACGACCACCACGACCACGACCACCACCACGACGACCACCACCGTGCCCACGACCACGACGACCCGGCCCCCCGGCGGCATCAAGTACGCCTACTCCCTGAACGGCACGTCGACGATCAAGAAGCTGGGCGGCGCGGTCGCGCTCGGCCCGGGCAGCCTGAACGCCGACCTGGACCTGGCCACCGGCGCCTTCACCGGTGACCTGGTGCTGCCGCCGACCTCGGGCAAGTTCAGCCTGTTCGGGTTCGTGCCGGTGGAGTCGAAGATCGAGTTCGTGCCGGAGGGCAAGACGACCGGCACGCTCGCCGCCGGCGCGGTGAAGTCGAGCTCGAAGGTCACCATCAAGCTGCCGTCGGTCACCGCGTTCGGCATCCCGATCAGCAACGACCCGAACTGCCGCACCACCACGCCCGCGGACATCGGCCTGGCGTCGGCGGCGGGCTTCGACCCGCTCAAGGGCGGCAAGCTGGCGGGCACGTACACGATCCCGGCGCTGACGGGCTGCGGTCCGCTCAACGACCTGGTCAGCGGTTTCGCCGCGGGCCCGGACAACACGATCGACCTGACGCTCACCGCGAAGACCGCGTAACCGCCCGGAACCCACCCCGACCGCACTGGGAGACCGCCGCGTCCGACCGCGGCGGTCTCCTGCTGTTCCGGGCCGGTCAGCAGTTCGACGTCGCCGGGCGGCCCGCGATCCGGTCCGCGGTGAACGCCTGCGCCGCCGCGCTGCCCGTGTGCACGGCGGTGATGTGGTCGGTGGCGTAGGTCCGCCAGTCCACCTGCACGCCGAGCCGGCAGTACGCGTCGCGCAACGCCTTGGCCTGCGTGAAGTCGACCAGGTCGTCCCCGGTGGCGTGGTAGGCGTGCACCGGCACGCGGATCGCCGTGCCGCCGAGCTTGTTCTCCGCCACCCTCGCCAGCCACGGCGGCGTGAGCACCGGGCTGGACGTCGTGTAGTCGGACAGCCTGCGGCTCTGGTAGTCGACCAGCAGCTCCAACGTGCACGCTTCGCGTTCCATGCGGGCGAACTCCGCGCGGCCCGCGTCGTTGAGGTAGGCCTCCAGGTCGAGCTCCGGGTACGCGTGGTCCAACCCGATCAACGAGTTCGCGAGCAGGCCGAAGCCCTTCCGGCCGTCCAGCGGCAGGGCGACCTGGACGAGGTCCGCGGGCACGCCGCCGCCGACCACGCCGACCAGGTTCAGCTCCGGCGCGTACGCCGGCTGCAGCTGACCCGCCCACATCGCCGCGCCACCGCCCTGCGAGTAGCCCCGGAACACGACCTTCGCGGCCGGGGACAGCCGGGCGTCCGGCAGCCGTTGCGCGGCCCGGACCACGTCGATCACCGCGTGACCCTCGGACCGGCCGGTGACGTAGGTGGTCCTCGGGTCGGGCCGGTAGCCCTCGTAGTCGGTGATGGCGACCGCGTAGCCCGCGCGCAGCAGGTCGTTGACGGCGGGCTGCTCGTAGAGCGCGCCGATGCGCACCATCTCCGACGGCGCGCACCTGAACGCCGGGCCGTGCGTGCCCACGGCGAACGCCACCACCGGCGCCGTCGCCGGGTCGGCGGACCGCGGCACGAGCACGGTGCCGGTCACCGCGTTCGGCTGCCCCAGCGCGTCGGTGGACCGGTACATGACCTGCCACGCGTTCACCGTCGAGCCGAGAGCGCCCGCCGACGACGCGCGGAACCGGATGACGTCGCCCGGCGCGCCCGCGGGCAGCGGGCTGGGCGGCACGTAGAACGAGTCGTCGGCCGCCGCCGAGGGCGCGAGGCCCGTGACGGCGGCGGCCACCACGACCGCGACCGCCGATAATGAGAATATCTTTCGCAAACCGACACCTCCCAGGAAATGTGACAGAGACAATGCACAGTGCATTAATCCGGACCGGCCAGTCCAGGCCGACCGCCCGACTTGTCATCCGGGTGCGTGTTTCCAAAACCGGATTTGTAATGCTCGTACAACAAGCCCCATCACTCGAAAGAGTGAACGCGGAGCAGTGCCGGAAAGAATATTTGACACACCGTCGCGGATGATTTTATGGTCAGCCGGGCGAAGTCCCAGGGCGGTGCTTCGCGCACAGCGGAGGCGGCATGGCGATCTCACTGAACGGCGGGTTGGTGCGACAGCGGACCTACAGCGCGGCGCGGCAGCTGTGGTCGAGCATCCCGGGCGAGCTGGCGGAGAAGATGGCGCCGCTGTCGGGCGTCCTGGTGCGGGACGTGGTGCGGGAGATCCGCCGGACCGTGCCCGCGTACGCGCAGCCGCTGGAGGGCAAGTTCCGCGAGGTGCTGGTCGGCGCGGTCGAGATGGCGATCGTGAAGTGCTTCGACAACATCGCCAACCCGGACGCGGCGCAGACCGACTGGCAGGCCGTGCTGCGCTACAGCGGGCGGATGGAGTACCTCGAAGGCCGCACGATGGACTCGTTGCAGACCGCGGTGCGGGTCGGCGCGCGGGTCGTGTGGCGGCACCTGAGCGAGCACGGCCGCGCGGTGGGCGTGTCCACCGACACCCTGTTCGTGGTGGCCGACGCGATCTTCGCGTGGGTGGACGAGCTGTGCCGGGTGGCCATCGAGGGCTACTCGGAGGCGCAGGCCAACGCCAGCGGCGCGTTGGAGCGCAGGCGTCGCCAGCTGCTCAAGCTGGTGCTGGCCGAGCAGCCGCCGTCGCCGAGGTCGCTCGCGGACCTGGCGGGCACGACGGACTGGCCGTTGCCGGAACGGGTCGCGGTGGTGGCGCTGGAGTACCGGGAGGACCAGCACCAGCTCCCGTCGGTGACGCTGGGCCGTGACGTGCTGGTGGACCTGGAGAGCTCCACGCCGTGCCTGGTGGTGGCCAACCCCGAGGGGCGCTCGCAGCTGGAGCTGCGCGGGCGGCGGGCCGCGGTGGGTCCGACGGTGCCGTTGGCCGAGGCGCGGCAGTCGCTGGCGTGCGCGCGGCGGGCGCTGGGGTTCGTGCGGCGCGGCCTGCTGCCCGCCGTGCCGGTGACGTGGTGCGACGACCACCTGGCCACGTTGGCGCTGCTGTCGGACGAGTTCCTGGTGGGCCAGCTCAGCCGGCGCGCGCTGGCGGCGTTCAACGGCCTGACGGTCAAGCAGCGGGAACGGCTGGAGACGACGTTGCTGGCGTGGTTGGAGACGCGCGGCGGCATCGGCGAGATCGCCAACCGGCTCGACGTGCACCCGCAGACCGTCCGGTACCGGATGCACCAGTTGGAGGAGCTGCTGGGCGACCGGCTGGCCGACCCCGACGAGCGCTTGACGCTGGAGATCGCGTTGCGCGCCCGCCGGTTGCTCCGCCGGGCGCGCGACGCTCAGCAGGTGCCGCGCGCGGGCCAGCCTGCGAAGCGGGCCTCCAGCCAGGCGAAGGCCTCCGGGTAGGCCGCGACCATGCCGGCCGCGTGCGTCGGCACGAGCGAGGTGCTGAACTTGACGTTCGCGCCCAGGGCGCACCACCGCCGCACCATCTCCGCGCCCTGCGCGTACGGCACGATGTCGTCCAACGCGCTGTGGATCACGAGCACCGGCGCGCCCGGCTTGCGCACGCCGATCCGCTGCTGCTCCACCCGCGACTTGTACGGCTCCTCGTCCAGGTACGCGGCCAGCGGCCGGCCGTCCGCGGTGAGGTCGACCGACTTGCGGAACGCGTGCGCGAGGAGCGCCTCGGCGGTGCACTGGCGCGCCACCTGCGCCAGCAGCGTCCGGCCGGCGTCGTTGAGCACGCCGGGGATGTCCAGCTCGGGGTACGCGGCGTCTAGGCTCAGCAGCGAGTAGCCCAGGAACCCGGCGGCGTAGTGGCCGTCCAGGTTGCGCGCGACCGCGCCGAGGTCGGCGGGCGGCGCGCCCGCGTACGCGCCCTTCAGCTCCAGTTCCGGGGCGTACCCGGCGTACAGCTCGACGGCAGCCGCCGCCGCGCCGCCGCCCTGCGAGTACCCGGCGACCGCCACCGGCCCGTCGTCGGGCAGGTTCGCCTCCGGCAGCCGTTGCGCGGCGCGGATCGCGTCCAGCACCGCGTGCCCCTCGGCCGCGCGGTTGACGTAGGTGTGCATGCCGGGCGTGCCCAGGCCCTCGTAGTCGGTGACGACGACGCCGTAGCCGCGGGTGAGCAGACCGGCCAGGAACGGGCCCTCGTACTCGCTGCCCATCGCCAGCTGCCGGGACGGCGCGCAGTCGTCGCCGACGCCTTGCGTGCCCGGCGCGTACCCCACGACCGGGCGCGGACCGGGGCCGGACCACGGCGTGTGCGGCGTGAGCACGGTGCCGCTGACGTCGATCGGGCGGTCGTGCGTGTCCGTGCTGCGGTACAGGATCCGGTGCACGGTCGCGGGCGCGCGCAGCAGCTTGACCGGGTCGAGGAAGAAGTCGGCGGGCTCGGACCGCAGCACGTCGCCGTTGGCCGGCGCGGAGCCCGTGCCGGTGTAGGAGATCTGGGCGACGGCGTCGGTCGTGCCGGCCGCCGTCAGGACCGCGGTGAGCGCGACGGCCCACCCCCGGTGCAATCGCATTGGCTGCTCCTCGTCGAGCTCGGGCGAATACCGCCGAACCATTGCGTGACGGGTTCCCGCAGGTCAAGCGCCCTGTGGATTCTTGTCACCGGCACGCAAACCCGAGCTCGGGAATTGCGCGCGCGTGCTATCCCGGGCCGACCGGGCCATTTCACCGGGCGGCTTTGAGGAAGATCCCGCGCACCGAGCCGAAGCCGTACCGGTCGACGGGAGCAGCGTCAACGCGGACCGGACGGCGTCGAGCAGCGCGACGTCCTCCTCGATCGCGACCAGGTCCCTCGTCATGACGCGGATCGCAGGCGGGGGTGTCCTCCTCGGCGGTCCCCGTTCGTCGTAGTGGTGGAATGCACCGGACGACGGGAGTGACCGATGAAGTACATGCTGCTGATCTGCGTCGACGACACCATCGAGCCGACCGAGGGCGACCCGACCATCGAGCAGTGGCTGGCCGAGCTCGGGGACCGGCGGCTGGACGGCTCGCAGCTGCGGTCGGTCGAGGACGCCACGACCGTGCGGGCGCGCGGTGGCGAGGTGCTGCTGAGCGACGGGCCGTTCGCCGAGACGAAGGAGCAGATCGTGGGCTACGACGTCGTCGACTGCGCCGACCTGGACGAGGCGATCCGGATCGCGTCACGGCACCCGTGCGCGCGGTTCGGGTCGGTCGAGGTGCGGCCGTTCTTCACCGGATGACGGTCGAGGCGGAGGTCTCGGAGCTGTTCCGGGCCGAACGGGGGCGGATCGTGGCGACGCTGATCCGCCTCACCGGCGACTGGGAACTGGCCGAGGAGTGCGTGCAGGACGCCTTCGCGCGGGCACTGGAGTGCTGGCCGCGCGAAGGCGTCCCCCGCCGTCCCGGCGCGTGGCTCACCACGACCGCCCGCAACCGCGCGCTGGACCGGTTGCGGCGCTCCAGCGTGGAGGCGGCGAAGCTGCGGGAGGTGGTGGCGGTGCTGGACGCGCCACCGGACGAAGTCGACGACGACGAGCTCGGCGACGACCTGCTGCGGCTGATCTTCACGTGCTGCCACCCGGCGTTGACGCTGGAGGCGCGGGTCGCGCTGACCCTGCGCACCGTCGCCGGCCTGACCACGGCGGAGATCGCGCGGGCGTTCCTGGTGCCGGAGGCGACGATGGCCAAGCGGCTGGTGCGGGCGCGGCAGAAGATCCGCAACGCCCGCATCCCGTACCGCGTGCCGCCCGCCCACCTGCTGCCCGAACGCACTGGTGGCGTGCTGGGCGTGCTGTACCTGCTGTTCAACGAGGGGTACGCGGCCAGCGGTGGCGCCGACCTGTTGCGGCGCAACCTGTGCGCGGAGGCGATCCGGCTGGCGCGCACGCTGGTCGCGGCGATGCCCGACGAGCCGGAGGCGGTCGGCCTGCTCGCGCTGATGTTGTTGCAGGACTCCCGCCGGGACGCGCGGTTCGACCACGCGGGCGACCTCGTGCCGCTCGACGAGCAGGACCGGTCGCGGTGGGACGGCGGGCAGGTGGAGGAGGGCGTGGCGCTGCTGGACTCGGCACTGCGGCGCGGCCGGCCGGGGCCGTACCAGGTGCAGGCCGCCATCGCCGCCTGCCACGCCACCGCCGCGCGGGCGGAGGACACGGACTGGCCCCAGATCGCCCTGCTCTACGGCGAGCTGGCCATGCTCGTCCCGTCACCGGTCGTGCGGCTGAACCGGGCGGTGGCCGTGGCGATGGCGGACGGCCCCGCGGCCGGTCTGGCGCTGGTGGACGACCTCGCCGACGAGGTGACCGGCCACCTGCTCCCGGCCACCCGGGCGGACCTCCTGCGACGCCTCGGCCGGACCACCGAGGCGCTCGCCGCCTACGAGCGGGCCCTGGCCCTGGCCCCGACCGACGCGGAGCGCCGCCACCTCACCCGGTTGATCAGCGCTCTGCGCGGGTGAGGTCGACGGTGAACTCCTGATCCGGTTCGTCGGCGCACGGTTCGTGGACCGCCTCCGCGCCTTCCCGGACCTCGCCGCCGCGCAGGCCGACGCACGCCACGCCGTCCGCCGAGCGGAAGCGGTACCGGCCGGGTCCGGTCTGCTCCAGGCGGAACAGCTGGTCGAGGTTGTCGTCGGAGCACCGGTCCCACGGTTCGAGCAGGCTCATCGCCGGTTCGGAGCGCCGCACGGTCAGGCAACCGACGCCCTGCGACGGGTTGTCCCACTTGATGGTGGTGAACTCGGCGCCCACCGCGTGCAGCGACACCCGCGGCCCGGGATCGCCGCACGGCCGCAGCGCCGCGACCGCGTGCGGGTACTCCTTGGTGCTGTCACGGCCCTCGGTCAGGCACAGGTCGGGCGCGCCCACCGGGTGGATGCCCGGCGCCGACGGCCCCGGTCCGGCCTGCGGCGAGGTGGTCGGGCCGATCGCCGCCGTGTCCGGCGCGCCATCCCACAGCAGCACGGCCGTGGCCACGAGCGCCGGCACCACGACGGCGGCCGCCACCGCCCACGGGCGGCGCCACCGGGGGCGAGCCGGTGCTTCGGGCACGACGGTCGCGCCGCCCGCGGCCAGCCGCTCACGGGCGCGCAACCACGCCTCCGGCTGCTCGACCCCGCACGCCTTCACGTACGCGGTCAGCAGTTCCGCCCGGGGCAGGCTGTCGCGGCGCAGCATGTCCGCGGCCGTGCTGCGGGCCAGCACCTCGCCCTGCGCGGCCGCGCTCTCCTCCAGGCCGCGCAGGGTCAACCCCGACTTCTCCTTGAGCTCCCGCAACATCGCCACGAACTCGGCCACGTCACGTACCGAATCCGGCTGGGCACCGTGCGACGTCACGCGCGCAATCTTGGCGGTTGCCCGTCGTCACGGGCAAGCGGCCCCCTCAGAACCGGAGGTTCACCAGGTAGTCGTAACCGACCTTCGCGGTGACGAGGGCGTCGCGCGGCTGGTCGTTCTCCACGATGTACTCGGTCACGTTCGCGGCCCGGAAGATGGCCGCGAAGTCGATCGTCCCCTTGCCGAGGTCGGCGAAGGACCCGTCGGCCGCCCGGTCCTTCACGTGGAACTGCCGCACGCGCGGGAAGTTCGCCCGGTGCACCGCGATCGGGTCGACCCCGCCGGCCACCGCCCAGTACAGGTCCAGCTCCAGGTGCACGTTGCGCCGCGTCGTGCCCGCCGTGATCACGTCGAACGGCCGCACCCCCTCCACCGGGGCGAACTCGTGCGCGTGGTTGTGGTAGCCGAGGCTCAACCCCGCGCGCCGCACCTTGTCCCCCGCCGCCTCCAACCGGGTGGCGAACGACCGCCACTGCGCCAGGGTCGGGTAGTCCACCCACGGCACCACGACGTACTTGTGCCCGAGGGTGCGCGCGTCGGCGATCACCTGGTCGAGGTCGCCGTCGATGCCGACGTGGCTGGAGGTCGCCCGCAGCCCGCACCGCCGCAGCACCGCGGCGAACTCCGCGGCGCTGCGACCGTACGTGCCGGCCAGCTCGACCTTGCGGTAGCCGATGTCGGCCAACGCCGACAGCACGGGCTCCGGGTCGTCGCCCATGATGCCCCGCAAGGTGTAGAGCTGGATGCTGATCGACTCCTTCGGCACCCGGCGGCACGGGTGGTCGGCGGCGGACGCGGCGGAGGGCAGGGCGACGACCGCGCCGGTGGCGAGGGCGGTGCTGAGGAACGTGCGGCGGGACGGCATGGTTACTCCTCGATCGGCTGGGAACGGTCGGCGGGGTTCGGTGGTTGCGGGCTCCGGGCTCCGGTCATCGGGGCAGTTCCTTGACGCGGACGTCGCGGAACCACACGTCGTCGCCGTCGCCGTGGTTCTGCAGGCCGATGTGCCCGGTGGTCAGGTCACGTGCCGGGTCCGTGCTGGTGAAGTCGTTCACCAGCACCCCGTTGAGGAAGACGCGGATGCGCTGCCCCCGCACGACGATCTCGTAGGCGTTCCACTCCCCCGGCGGCTTCAGCGCGGCGTCCCGGGCGGCGAGGTCGGCCGACTGGAACGAGTAGATCGCGCCCGTGGTGCGGTCCGGCGCGTCGGTCGCGTCGATCTGCACCTCGTAGCCCTGGTTCACCGCCACCCACGGGTCCGTGCCGGGGTCGGGGAAGCCGACGAACACGCCGGAGTTGTCGTCGCCCGCGACCTTCCAGTCGAACTTGAGGCTGTAGGCCGAGAACTCCTCCTCGAACCACAGCAGCCCGAGCCCGCCTTCGGTGCGCAGCGCGCAGTCCTCCTCCACGAACCGGCCGGGACCGGCCTGCCGCCACCCGGTCACGCCCGTGCCGTCGTAGAGGCTGCGGTAACCGGCTTCCGGCTTGGTGGGCGTGCACGCGCCGGCCCGCTGGTAGCGCAGGTGCCGGATGGTGTCGACGTCGAACAGCGCGCCCGGACCGCCCTTGAACACCAGGTACAGGTCGCGCACGCCGGTCAGCAGGACCTCCTGCGGCGCGAGGTCGAGGTAGAAGTCCCAGCTGCCCGTCACCGGCACGGTCACCGGCGCGTGCACCAGCGGCCCGGTCGGCGAGTCGGCGCGCGCCTCCAGCGTGCCGCCGACACCGCCGGAGGACACCCGGTAGCCGAGGCCCGCGACCTTCGACAGGTCGACGTCGTCGTACGACACCCAGTCGCCGTCGTTGATCTCGCCGACCCGCTTGCCGCCCTGCGCGGTCTCGCGGTCGTACACCGCGACGCCCTGCTGCCCGCTCAACGCCTCCGCCGGCACGTCGACCGCCGTGACCGTCCCCGGCCCGCGGAACGTGATCGTGTCCAGGTCCAGCAACGCGCCACGACCGCCGCGGAACACGAAGTACAGCCGGTGGGTGCCGCCGGGATCGGTGATCGCCGCGGGTGGCAGCTCGGCGTACACGCGCCAGTCGCCCGTGCTCCCGACCCGCGTGCTCGACACCAGCGGACCCGTCGGCGAGTCGACACGCGCCTCGATCGTGCCGCCCGCCGTGGCCGAGGAGACCCGGTAGCCGATGCCCGTGACGCCGGCCAGCGACACGCCGTCGAACGCGATCCAGTCGCGGTCGTGGACGTTGCCGACCTGCCGGCCGTCCTGCGCCTCCTCGGCCTGGATCACCGAGGTGCCCCGCTGCGCGGAGTACGACTCGGCGGGCGTGCGCCGGACCGGTTCCCACGACGGCGGCGCGGCGCCGGCGGTGAACCGGATCGCGTCCACGTCGAACAGGCTGCCGGAACCCTTGAACACCAGGAACAACCGGTGCGAGCCGGGGTCGGTGATCGCCGAGGGCGCGAGCTCGACGTAGTTGTCCCAGCCGCCGGTCGACGGCACGGGCTGCCGCTGCACGAGCGGGCCGGTCGGCGAGTCGACGCGCACCTCGATCGTGCCGCCGCTGCCGCCGGAGGACACGCGGTAGCCGATCGCCTCGACGCCGCCCAGGTTCACCGGGTCGAACGCGATCCAGTCGCCGTCGTCGACGTAGCCGACGCGCTTGTCGCCCTCGGCCGTGCCGGTCTCCACCACCTGCACGCCCTGCATGGCGGTGAAGTACTCGGCCTGCTTGGCCCTCGGTTGCAGGATCGCCTCGGCCTCGCCGGTCAACGCGGGCGCGCCGGGCGCGCCGTTGTCGGTGTAGGAGGCGTTGACGACGCCGAAGATGTTGGCGTCCAGGCCGTGCCCGCCGTCGGACGGTGTCGGGAGCACGCCCTCGCAGCCGGTCGCGCGGGTGAGCGGGTGGCCGTGGCTGTCGTGGCCGAGGATGTACTCCACGGTCACCTTCGCGCAGTCGACCTGCCCGTCCTCGGGATCGGTGACCGTGACGGAGAACGGCACCTCGTCGCCGAAGCTGAACACCCGGCCGTCGGCGGGCGCGGTCAGCACCACCACGGGCGCGGTGTTGCCGACGTTGACCACGGCGCTGGCCGAGCCGACCAGGCCGGTCGGGTCGGTGACGGACAGCTTGGCGGTGAACTGGCCGACCGCGGTGTAGGTGTGGGTGACCGGTCCGGCCGTGGTGTCGTCGGTGGTGCCGTCGCCGTCGAAGTCCCACGCGTAGGTCAGCGGGTCGTCGTCCTCGTCGGCCGTGCCGCCGGGGTCGAACCGCACGGTCAGCGGCGCCGGGCCGGAGGTCCGGTCGGCGCTCAGCTTCGCGACCGGCGTGTGGCGGCCCCTGGCGTAGTCGATGCGGTAGACCGCCGAGTCCTCCGCGCCGCCGAAGTAGCCGCTGCCGTAGTCCAGCACGTACAGCGAGCCGTCCGGGCCGAACTCCAGGTTCATCGGCCGGGTCAGCGTCATCGAGTCGAAGAACGGGCTGATCGCGCCGCGTTCGCCGGTCGCGCCGACCTCGATCGTCTTGATCCAGCCGCGGTCCCACTCGTAGGCGAAGGTCTTGCCGTCGAAGAACTCCGGGAACTTGGTCGGGCTGTCCAGCTCCGGGTCGAAGTGGTAGGTGGGGCCGCCCATCGGCGACTCGCCGCCGTTGCCGAACTCGGGCACGGAACCGCCGTCGTAGCCGATCCACGCGCGCTGCGCGGGCGGCAGGTCGACCAGGCCGGTGTTGCGCGGGCTGGTGTTCTTCGGCGCGGCGCAGTCGAACGCGCCGCCGGACGTGCCGGTGGCGAAGTCGTGGTCGACGTACGGGACGTTGTCGCCGACGCAGTAGGGCCAGCCGTAGTTGCCGGGCGCCTTGACCAGGTTGAACTCGACGCTGCCGCCGGGGCCGCGGGCCGGGTTCGCCGCGCCCGCGTCCGGGCCGTAGTCGCCGAGGTGGATCCAGCCGGTGGCCTTGTCGACGGCGAACCGGAACGGGTTGCGGAAGCCCATCGCGTAGATCTCGGCGCGGGTCTTGTCCGTGCCGGGCGCGAAGAGGTTGCCCTCCGGGACGGTGTACGTGCCGTCGTCCTGGACCTTGATCCGCAGCACCTTGCCGCGCAGGTCGTTGGTGTTGGCCGACGAACGCTGCGCGTCGAACGCGGGGTTGCGGTCGGCGCGCTCGTCGATCGGCGTGTAGCCGTCGGAGGCGAACGGGTTGGTGTCGTCGCCGGTGGACAGGTACAGGTTGCCCTGCGCGTCGAAGTCGATCTCGCCGCCCGCGTGGCAGCACAGGCCGCGGTCGGCGGGCACCTGCAGGATGCGCTGCTCGCTGGCCAGGTCCAGCACGCCGTCGGTGGTCAGCTTGAAGCGGGACAGCTGGTTGTGGCCCTTGAACCGCTCGAAGTCCGCGGCGGTCCCGTTCTCCGGCGCGTCACCGGCCGGGGTGTCCAGCGGTGGCGCGTAGTACAGGTAGAGCCAGCGGTTGTTCGCGAAGTCGGGGTCGGCCGCGACGCCTTGCAGCCCGTCCTCGTCGTGGTTGTAGACGGGGACGCGGCCGGCGAGCGTGGTCGTGGCTTCCGGGCTGGTGAGCCAGACGCGACCGTCGCGGGAGGTGTGCACGACCTCGCGGTCCGGCAGCACGGCCAGCGCGATCGGCTCGCCGGTCTTCTCCTCGCCGAGCGCGAGCGTGACCTGGTCGAAGTCCCGGTCGGTCGGCGGCGCGTCCTCGGGCTCGCAGTCGGCGGGCGCGACGCCGAGCGCGTACCGCAGGCCGCCCAGCAGGTGTCGGCGGAACGCCGGGTCGGCGTAGGACTCCTTGGTGTGGCCCAAGCCCGTGTACCAGGAGCGGCCTTGACCGGGTGTGTGGCACCAGGAGATCGGGTGGTCGCCGGACGGGTCGGTCGGCGTGTAGCTGGCCTCGTCCAACGCGGCCAGCACCTTCACCCGGGACCGGGGGTTGGACTGGTAGCTGTACCACTCGTCGGTGCGGGTCCAGGTGTCCGGCAGGTGCGCGGTCGACGGGTGGTCGTGGTCCTCGACCGCGACGTCGGCCTCCTGGATCGGCGGGTGCGACTTGAAGTACGAGCCGACCAGCGCGCCGTACCAGGGCCAGGAGTACTCGGTGTCGGCGGCGGCGTGCACGCCCGCGTAGCCGCCGCCGTTCTCCACGAACCGCTGGAACGCCTGCTGCTGCGGCTCGTCGAGCACGTCGCCGGTGGTGGACAGCCAGACCACGGCGTCGAACCTGGCGAGGTTGTCGTCGGTGAACGCGGCGGCGTCCTCGGTCGCCTCGACGGTGAAGCCGTTCGCCGAGCCGAGCTCGGTGATCGCGGCGATGCCGTCGGGGATCGAGTCGTGCCGGAAGCCCGCCGTCTTGGAGAAGACGAGGAGGTGTTCGCCGTCGGGGTGCGCCGTCGCGGGTGTCGCGACCAGGGTCATCGCGCCCAGGGCGGCGGTGAGGGCGAGGGCGGTGGCTGATCTGCGGGTGGTTCGGGGGCGGGTTCCGAGCGTGCTTCGCACCGCTGTCTCCTCGTTCGCACGACGCTGGGCTTCGCGGACGGTGACTCTGTGGTCCAGCTCACAGCTGGAACGCGAGCGCAATTCTGTTCAGAACCAACCGAAGGTGGCAATACTTTTGCTGGTTTTAGACAAAAGTCATGCCCGAATGGCCGAAGGCCCCCGCGTCCATGTGCACGGTCCGTCAACGCCGACGAGTGGTCGCACCGGTGGTCCACAATGGGCCGGGTGGACGTGCTGCCGTGCGGGCATGCCGCGCACGCCTCCGGGACCAGGGGCTGCGCGCACCTCGTCGCCGAACGACCCCCTGACCACTACGGGCGGTTCACCGGGGTCGGCGTGGCGTACGACCGGCTGTGCGAGGCGTGCGCGAAGCGGGACGACCCGTCGTTGATCGTGCTGTGCGTCGGGTGCGCGGAGCGGATCGAGGACTACAGCGACCTGGTCGACTGGATCGGACGGCCGGAGGTGCGCCACCGCGACGGCGATCCCGGCGGCACGTGGACGACGGCGGACTGCCCGGTCGAGCCGGTGAACGCGTGGTGCGCGGCGGCGGTGCCCGGCGGTTGGCTCGTGCTCGCCGAGACCGGCCTGGTGCGGGTCGACCCGACCGGGACGTCGTTCGTCGCGCCGGTGCCGCTGCCCGCCGAGCCCTCGGATCCCCGGCCCGCCGACCCGCCGCGCCCGGCGGTGCACGCCTCGCCGGACGGGCGGCACGCGGCCGTGGTGACCGACTTCGGCCGGTACGGCGTGGTGCTCGACCTCGTCACCGGCACGCCGGTGCTGACCCTGGACCGCGGCGACTACCGCTACCGCGACACGCCCTTCCCGCTGGCGTTCGTCGGCTCGGACCGCGACGCGGTCGTCGTCGCCGCGACCGACTGGAACCGGCTCGACGCGGTCGACCTCGCCTCCGGCCGGCTGCTCACCGAGCGGGTGACGACGTGGTCGGGCGACGACCTGAAACCCGAGCACTACCTGGACTACTTCCACGGCGCGCTGCTGGTCGACCCGTCGGGGCGGTGGCTGCTGGACGACGGCTGGGTGTGGAGCCCGGACGCGGTCACGGTCGTGCACGACCTGGCGGCGTGGCTGGGCGGCGACGTGCACGCCACCGAGCACGGCAGGCAGCCGGCCGTCCGCCGGGCCTGGGACGTGCCGATGGCGTGGCTGGACGAGCGCACCGCGGTGCTGCAGCCGATCGACCGGTACGACCGGCCGGCGGTGGAGGGGGTCGAGGTGCACGACGTCGTGGACGCGCGGCGGGTGACGGCGTTCGCCGGCCCGGTCGGCCGGATGTGGGGGCACGGCGGCCTGCTCTACGTCGGCACGCCGGCGGGACTGGAGGTCTGGGACCCCGCGGCCGGCGCGCGGACGGGCGTGGTCGAGGGCTTCACGCCGATCGCGCACAACCCGCGCACCGGCCGGTTCGCCGAACTGGCGGCCGGACGGCTGCGGACGTGGACCCCGCGACCGTGAGCCGGGTACCGGGAACCTGATCGCCGCGGTCTGATCCGATCACCCGGCGACGCGCCGCGGGCGGGGCCGTGCGGCATGATGTCCGCGTGCGCGAGACGACGGCGAGCCGGTGACCGGCGGTTACCTGAAGGGCCGGATCCGCCGCGAGGACATCATCACCGCGGCGGTCGCGGTGTACGGGGAGGCCGGTTACCACGGGTCGTCGCTGCGCGAGATCGCCAAGCGCGCCGGGATCACGCACGCCGGGCTGCTGTACTACTTCCCCACCAAGGAAGCGCTGCTCGCCGCCGTGCTGGAACGCCGTGACGCGGAGGACGCCGAGCGGGAGCGGTTGCAGGCCACTCCCGGCGTCGACGTCCTGCGCCACTTCCTCGCCCTGGCCGAGCACAACGTGCGCCACCCCGGCATCGTCGACCTCTACTCGCGCCTGGCCGCCGAGGCCGTCGCCGCGGACCACCCGGCGCACGACTACTTCGTCCGCCACTACCGGGCGGCGCGCGAGGGCGTGGTCGGCTCGTTCCAGGCCCTCGCGGACCGGGGCGAGCTGCGCCCGGGCGTCGACCCGGCGGCGGCGGCGCTGGCGTTCATCGCGTTGATGGACGGCTTGCAGGTCCAGTGGCTGACCACGCCGGACGAGGTCGACCTGGTCGGCTCGCTGCGGTTCTACCTGGGCGCCCTCCTCACCGTTCCGCTCGACTGAGGGTCGGCGCGTTCGGGTCCCAGTCGACCGGCAGCGCGGGCGGCGGCTCGACCGTGCTGCCGACGTCCACCGCGCGCCCGAGCGCGATGGACTCCTCCATGGCCAGCATCGCGTCCAGCACGTGGTAGGCGAGTTCGCCGGACGCGCGTTCCGGCTCGCCGGCCCGGATCGCGCGCGCCAGCTCCAGCACGCCGGTGCCCCGTGACGCGGAGTGCCCTTGCGGCGCAAGCGTTTGCACACCGTCGAACAGGTGCAGCTCGGTCGGGCCGGCGAAGCCGTTCGGGTCGGGCAGCACGGCCGTGCCCAGCGTGCCGGCGACTTCCACGAAACCCGTGCGCGACAACGCCGAGTCGAAGCTGAACACCGCCTGCGCCGTCCCGCCGCGCTCGAACTCGACCAGCGCGGTCACCGTGGTCGGCACGGTCACCTCGAACTCGGTGCCCGCCCGCGGCCCGGACCCGATCACCCGCGTGTCGCGCGCCCGGCCGCCCGCGGCGGTGACCCGGCGGATCGGGCCGAGCAGGTGCACCAGCCCGGTCAGGTAGTACGGGCCCATGTCGAGCAACGGCCCGCCGCCCGCCTGGAACAGGAACTCCGGCGCGGGGTGCCAGCTCTCCGGACCCGGCGTCTGGAACAGGGCGAGCGCCGTGCGCGGCTCGCCGATCCGACCGCCGTCGACGGCCCGCCGCGCGGTCTGCCACCCGGCGCCGAGCAGGGTGTCGGGCGCGCAGGCGACCCGCAGACCCCGTTGCGCGGCCCGGTCGAGCAGGTCGCGCGCGCTGCGCAGGTCGAGCCCGAGCGGTTTCTCCACCCACACGTGCTTCCCGGCCTCGACCGCGGCCAGGCTGACCGCGACGTGCGCGGCCGGCACGGTCAGGTTGACCACGATCGAGACGTCCGGGTCGGCCAGCAGCTCGTCCACAGTGGACGATCGCGGCACGCCGTGCCGCCGCGCCTGGGCCGCCGCCCGTTCCGGGTCGAGGTCGGCCACGGTCAGCACCCGCACGTCCGGGAACGCGGTCAGGTTGCGCAGGTACTCCTCGCTGATGACGCCCGTGCCGACGACCCCGACGCCGACCGGGGCGCTCACGCCGCGACCTCGGCGAGGAACGCGTGGCTCTCGGCGAGACCGGCGAACACGTCGCCGTCGTAGGCGTCGAACTCGACCACGCGCAACGCCTGCGGCGCGGCGGCCAGCACGTCCACCACCGGCACGCACCCCTGGCCGGCCGGGACCTGGCCCGACGCGTCCTGCGCGAGACCGCCGTCCTTGACGTGGATCGCGTGCACGCGACCGCCGAGGCGGCGCAGCAGCGCGGGCGCGTCCTCGCCGCCGACCGTCGCCCAGTAGGTGTCGACCTCCAGCACCACCTCGGGGTCGAGCCCGTCGGCCAGCACCTCGAACGCGCTGCGGCCGTCGATCCGGGACGCCAGCTCCCACCAGTGGTTGTGGTAGCCGACGCGGACGCCGTGACCGGCGGCGACCCGGGCGGCGGCGTTGAGCGCGGACGCGGTGGCGGCGATGTCCGCCGGGTCCTGCCACCGCTCGGCGTCCACGTACGGGTCGATCACGACCTCGATGCCGCACTCGGCCGCGGCGGCGAAGACGGCGTGCTGGTCGGCGCCGAGGAGCTGGGCGTGCGCGGTCGGCGCGGTGAGGCCGTGCTCGGGCAGCGCGGTGCGCAGCACGTCGACGTTCTCCAGGACGCCGTAGGGCTCGACGTGGGTGAAGCCGATCGCGGCCAGTCGCCGCAGGGTGTCGCCGGGATCGGCCGCGAACGCGTCGCGGACGGAGTACAGCTGCACGGACGTTCTGCTCATCACGGGCTCCTGACGTCGGCGTCGGGCGTGGATGGAAGCGCTCCCACAGATTTCTACCAGTTGGTAGAAATTCACGCCATAGTATGACGTCCCGCCCCGTCCGGGAAACAGACTTGAACCTGACGCGACGTGAGGTTCTAGGGTCGTGCCATGGGCGTTGAGGGGGGCCTCGACCAGCCGCGGTGGAGCGTCGGCGCGCTGGCCAAGGTGGCCGGGATGACGGTGCGGACGCTGCACCACTACGACGAGCTTGGCCTGCTGCGGCCCAGCGAGCGCACGCCCGCCGGCCACCGGCGCTACACCGAGGGCGACCTGCACCGGCTCTACCAGATCCGGCTGCTGCGGCAGCTCGGCATGTCGCTGGAGGAGATCGGCGGTGTGCTGGCCGGCGCGTCCGACCCCGGGCCGCTGGTCCGGGTGCTCGCCGGCCACCTGGAACAGCTGGACGAGCAGGTCTGGCGGCTCAACGCGCTGCGCCGCCAGACGAGGGGGCTGCTCGCCCAGCTGAGCGGGCCGACCCGGCCGGACCCGGACCGGCTGCTCGCCTTGCTGGGCAGCACCACGATCTTCGACGGCCGCCTCACCCGGGAACAGCGCGACTTCCTGGACCGGCACGCCTTCGAGATCGGTCCGGACGCCCGCAAGAGGCTCGACGAGGAGTGGCCCGAGGTGCTCGCGAAGGTGGTCGCGCACTACCGCGCGGGCGACCCGGTGGACGACCCGGAGGTCCGCCGGACCGCCCGGCGCCTGGTCGACGTCGGCGAGACCTTCGCCGCCGGCGACCGGGAGATCCTGAGCTCGATGGGCGCGTTCTTCCGCGAGAACGGGCGCGGCGTGCTGCGGGACGTGCTGCCGGGTCAGTCGGTGGACGACCTCGGCGACGGCCTGTGGGACTACCTGGGCCGCATGTACGCGGCATTGTCAGCCGAATGAAACAGGGGGAAACGTGTTCCACAAGACGAGCGTGTCCATAGCGGCCTTGGCCGTCCTCGCCTCGACGCTGACCGGCGTCGCCGAGGCGGACCCGGGCCCGACCTTGACCCTGCCCGCGCCGACCGGACCGCACCGCGTCGGCGTCACCGCGCTGCACCTGGTCGACGTCGACCGGCCGGACCCGTGGTCCGCCGACGGCCGGTCGCGCGACGTGATGACCTCGGTGCACTACCCGGCGCTCGACGTGCGGGACCGCCCGGTGGCCCCGCAGCTGACTCCCGGCGCCGCGGCGGCGCTCCCGTCGTACACGCCGTGGGGGCTCCCACACCTGCCGGCCAGCGGCGTGGACTGGGCCGCCATCGCCACCCACTCGCACGTGGACGCGCCCGTGCTCCCCGGCCGCCGACCGGTCGTGCTCTACGACCCCGGGCTGGTCGAGACGCGCGCGTTCGGCGTCACCACCGCAGAGGAGCTGGCGAGCCGCGGCTACGTCGTGGTGACGATCGACCACCCCGGCGAGACCTTCGCGGTCGACCTGCCGAACGGGACGCGGCACGTCGCCCTGACCGACAACCCCAGCGTGAACCCGGGGCTGTACCGCGCCATCATCGCCACCCGGCTCGCGGACGTGCGGCTCGTGCTCGACCGGCTGGAGCTCCTGGCGTCGGGCGGGAACCCGGACGCCGACGGCCGTGCGCTCCCGGCGAACCTCGGCCGTGCGCTGGACCTGCGCCGGGTCGGCATGTACGGCCAGGGCCTCGGCGGCACGATCGCGGCCGAGGCGATGCACGAGGACCGGCGCCGCCGGATCGACGCGGCGATCAACATGGAGGGCTTCCTGGACTACCACCCGGAGCAGCCCGGCCAGGCCGGCGAGCTGCTCCCCGTCGCCCGGCACGGGGTGGACCGGCCGTTGCTGCTGCTCGGCACGGAGGGCTTCCAGAACGACCGCTACCGGCGCGCGTGGTCGGCGATGCTCGCGCACGGCGGCGTCCAGCAGCACGTGATCGCCGACGCGAACCACTGGACGTTGACCGACTTCGCCGCCTTGACGCCGCAACTGCACGACGCGGGCCTGATGGACGACGCCGGGCGCACCGCGATGGTCGGCACGCTCGACCCGGCCGTCGCGGTGCCGACCGTGCGCCGGCACGTGGTGTCCTTCTTCGACCGCACCCTGCGCTAGCGGGCGTGACCGTCGGGACGCGGCACTAGGAGTCCAGGGCCGCCGCCGCGGCCGCCAGGTGATCGGCCGTGATGCCGGTGGCCGGGTCGACCGCGATCAGGGCGGTCGGGTCGCGGCGGCGGTCCAGGAACGCCCGGCGCGCGGTCGGGAACAGGTCGAAGTCGTCGTCCAGCCAGACCAGCGGCCGGTCCCTGGCGAACCGGCCGACCGCGCCGAACTTCCAGTCCGCCTTGCCCTCGTAGGCGCGCACCCCGACCACCGGCAGCGGTGGCAGGCCGAGCGCCGGGCCGACCGTCGTGTTGGCCCGGTGCTCCCACGTCGTGGCCCACGCCAGCTCCGCGCCGGTCCGCCGGGCCAACTCCAGCAACGCCGGCCCGTGCGACGGGTTCAACCAAGCCCGCTGCACCGCCCGCCCCCACCGCGACAGCCGCCACCGGTGCTCCACGTACCCGTCCGGCGGGGTGCGGGCGGCGAACGGGTGCAGCGGCCCGTCGACGTCCAGCAGCACCAGCGGCCTCACCCGACCGACGCTACTCGCCCGATCACCTCGACCCACGTGCCGCTCGGCGGGCGTGACGCCCACCGGCCCGGCGTTTCGGGCACGGAACTCACCGGGACGGAACTCACGGGGCACGCCCCGCCGCAGCCTTGACCCCACTGCGCCCACGCCCGGCCCCACCGCTCCACGGGACCCCCGGCCCCGCCGCCCACCGGGCAGGTCCCCACCGGGCAGATCCCCCACCGCCCACCACGCCCAGCCCGGCCCTCACCGCGCCCAGCCCTCGGCTCCCGGCTCCTGCCCCGGCTCCCAGCTGCCGGCTCCCAGCCCCAGCCCTCCAGCCCCGGCTCCCGGCTGCCGGCTCCCCGCCCCGGCTCCCCCGTCTCCCAGCCCCGGCATTCACCGCCCTCGCGGGTCGTGCCCCGGATTCCCGGCACGGCACGCACACGTCCGTGTGGCACCCGCGATCTCGTTCGCGTGAAACGCGGCGGCCCGCTTTGTCCCGGCCGGCCGGGTGCGGCACGTTCGCCTCACCCCACGTTGCCGCAAGGGCTTTCGCACCGCATGGAGTGGCCTGATGACCGACACCCTGCCCAGTGCCGTCCGCGCGCCGGCGCGCCGGTGCACCGGTCCGGCCGACCTGCCCGGCCTGCCGCGCGACGCGCTCGACGAGCTGGCGCGCGAGCTCAGGGCACGCCTGGTCGAGGCGGTGGGCCGCACGGGTGGTCACCTCGGGTCGAACCTCGGGGTGGTCGAGCTGACGTTGGCGCTGCACCGGGTGTTCCGGTCGCCGCACGACCGGATCGTGTTCGACGGCGGGCACCAGTCCTACGTGCACAAGATGCTCACCGGCCGGGCGGACGCGTTCGTCGACCTGCGCCGCGAGGGCGGCCTGTCCGGCTACCCCAGCCGGGAGGAGTCGCCGCACGACCTGGTGGAGAACTCCCACGCGTCCACCGCACTGTCCTATGCGGACGGTCTGGCGCGGGCGGCGCGGCTGCGCGGCGAGCACGACCGGCACGTGGTGGCGGTCGTCGGCGACGGCGCGCTCACCGGCGGCCTGGCGTGGGAGGCGTTGCACAACCTCGGCGGCGTCGACCACCCGGTCGTGGTGGTGCTCAACGACAACGGCCGCTCCCGCGCGCCGACGGCGGGCGCGGTGGGCAGGCACCTCGCCGCCCTGCGCGCGGGCGCGGGCGGCGACGTGTTCGCCGCCTTCGGCGTGCGCTACCTCGGCCCGGTCGACGGGCACGACGTCGTCGGGGTGGAGGAGGCGTTGACGGCTGCGAAAGCGTTGCGGCGCCCGGTCGTCGTGCACTGCGTGACCGAGAAGGGCAGGGGCCACCCGCCGGCGGAGGACGATCCGGTGGACCGCCTGCACGCCGTGCCCGCGCCGTCGGCCGCCGGGGGTCCGGGCTGGACGTCGGTGTTCGGGCGGCACCTGCTGGTGCTCGCCGACCGCCACCCCGACCTGGTGTGCCTGACCGCGGCCATGCCGCACGCGACCGGGCTGACCGCGTTCGCCGAGGCGTTCCCCGACCGGGTGCTCGACACCGGGATCGCCGAGCAGCACGCCGTCACGTGCGCGGCGGGCCTGGCGATGGGCGGGCTGCGGCCGTTGGTGGCGGTGTGCTCGACGTTCCTGACCCGGGCGGCGGACCAGGTGCTGATGGACGTCGCGCTGCACCGCCTGCCGGTGACGTTCGTGCTCGGCCGGGCCGGGGTGACCGGCGAGGACGGTCCGAGCGACCACGGCGCCTGGGACCTGGCGCTGCTGCGCGTCGTGCCCGGGATGCGGGTGGCCGCGCCCCGCGACGGCGCCCGGCTGCGCCAGCTGCTGGACGAGGCGGTCGCCGACGACGGGCCGACCGCGGTCCGCTTCCCCGCGGGCGCGGTCGGCGCGGACGTCCCCGCGGTGGACCGGCTCGGCCGGGTGGACGTGCTGCACCGGTCGTCCCGGCGGGACGTGCTGCTGGTGACCGTCGGCGGGCTCGCGTCCGACGGGGTGGCCGCCGCCGTGGCGCTCGCCGGCGAGGGCGTCGGCGTGACCGTGTGCGACCCGCGCTGGGTGACGCCGGTCGACCCGGCGGTCGTGGCGTTGGCCGCCGAGCACCGGGTGGTGGTGTGCGTGGAGGACGGCGTGCGCGGCGGCGGGGTCGGCGAGGCCGTCGCCGGCGCGCTGCGGGAGGCGGGCCTGAGCCGCCGGATCAGGATCCTCGGCCTGCCCCACGACTTCCTGCCACACGGCTCGCGGGCCGACATCCTGCGCATGCACGACCTGGACGCCGCCGGCATCGCCCGCACGGCGGCCCGCTTCCTGCCGGGCTGGACGTCCTGACCGGTGTCGGGCCCCACCCCGGCGGACGACGGCCCGTCTCACCGGCGATCGGTCGCGAACACCCTCGTCAGGTGGCGTTCGACCACCGGCACCACGTCGGCGGGCGTGACCCGGCGGCCGAGTTCGGCGGACAACGAGGTCACGCCGGCGTCCTCGATGCCGCACGGCACGATCCGGTCGAACGGGGTCAGGTCGGGGTCGCAGTTGAGGCCGAACCCGTGCAGGCTGGTGCACCGCTCGATGCGCACGCCGATCGCGGCGATCTTGCGGTGCTGACCGTGCGCGCGGGCAGCCGACGGCGGCACGTCCGGCGCGGGCGGCCGGTCGCCGAGCACCCACACGCCGCTGCGCCCGGCCAGCCGCGCCGTCACCACGCCGAACTCGGCGCACGTGCCGATCAGCGCGTCCTCGATCCGGCGGACGTGGCCGACGGAGTCCAGCGGCACCGGCAGCTTCACCACCGGGTAGCCGACGAGCTGACCGGGACCGTGCCAGGTGATCTCGCCGCCGCGGTCCACGGTCAGCACCGGGACGTCGTCGGGCGGGAACGCGGTGGTCTTGGTGCGCTTGCCCGCCGTGTAGACGGGGAGGTGCTCCTGGAGCACGCAGACGTCGGTGATCTCGTCCGCGACGCGCGCCGCGTGCAGCCGCCGCTGCTCGGCGTACGCCTGCTCGTACGCCACCGCGTCCGGCCCGAACCCGCCGTGCACGAATCGCATCGCACCCATGGTCACAGGTTCCCAGGCCGCAGGTCGGCGGCGGCACGCGTGGTCGTCACGACCCGGCCGACCGTCATCACGACGTGCCCGTCGGCCTCCGCCTCCCCGGTGAACGCCACCGTGTCGCCGCGGACGTGCAGGATCCGCACCGAGTGCCGCACCACGCAGCCCGGCACGACCGGCCGGTGGAACTCCACGTCCGCGAGCGCGCCGAACAGGACCACCCGACCGGTGTCCGGCTCGCCCCACGACGACAGCAGCACGGCCGCCTGGCACCACGACTCCAGCAGCAACGTCGACGGGAAGTCACCGTCACCGGCGTGCCAGGGCTCGTTGGCGCTGACCGCCTTGAGCGCGGTCAACGACTCGCCCGGCGCCACGTCCACCACCCGGTCCACCAGCAGCAGCGGGTACCGGTGCGGCAGGAGGCGGAGGATCTCGGAGGAGGTCGTCACGGCTCGTACCGCAGCTTGATCCGGGCGACCACACCTTCGTCGTCGGTTACCACCGCCGCACACCGCCGCCCGTCGTCGTCCCAGGTCAGGCGCACGGTCAAGGTCGTGCCGGGGAACGTGGGCCGCACGAACCGGGTCGACTCGACCGCGGCGAGCCGCACCGCGCCCGTCGCGGTCGCCGCGCGGTGCGCGAACTCCACGACCGCCACGCCGGGGAAGATCGGGAAGCGCGGGAAGTGGCCCGCGAACAGCGGGTCGTCCGGCGCGACCGCCATGCGGGCGACGACGGTCGTCCCGGACCGCTCCAGCACTTCCACGGGCGACGCGAGGTAGCCGGTCACCGGTCAGCCCTCCCCCAGCACGCCGAAGTCCGCGGTCACGTCCGGCCATACCAGCGTGGCCGCGCCCCACGTCAGGCCGCCGCCGAAGGCCACGGTGAGCACCCGGTCGCCTGCCTTGAGCCGACCGGCCGCGGCGGCGTCGGCCAGCAGCACGGGGATCGACGCGGCGGCCGTGTTGCCGACCGCCTCGAGGTCCGCCAGCACCTTCGCCTCGTCGAGCCCGAGTCGGCGGGCGACGGCGTCGCAGATGCGCCGGTTCGCCTGGTGCGGCGCGAGGTGGTCGACGTCCTCCGGGCCGAGGCCGGTGCGGGCCAACGCCTCCAGCGCGACGTCCGACATCCGCTCGACCGCCTGCCGGAACACCTCCTTGCCGCTCATCCGGAAGTGCCGCTCACCCGCCGGCACCTGGATGAGGTCGGCCCCGGTGCCGTCGCTGCCGAGCACGCACGGGCCGATCATGCCCTCCCCCTCGCCCACGACGACCGCGCCCGCGCCGTCACCGAAGATCACCGCCGTGCCGCGGTCGTCCGGGTCGAGGATGGTGGAGAACGTCTCGGCGGCGATCAGCAGCACGGTCCGCGCCGCGCCGCTCGCGATGAGGCCGACCGCGTTCGCCAGGCCGTACAGGAAGCCGGTGCACACGGCGGCCACGTCGTGCGCGGGCACGCCGATCAGGCCCAGCCGGGCCGCGACGTCCGGCGCGATCGCCGGGCACGACCGGTCCGGCGTGGTCGTCGCGACGATCACCGCGTCCACAGTGGACGTCCCGGCGGAGCGCAGGGCCCGCGCGCCCGCGTCGACGGCCAGGTCCGACGTCGACGTGCCCGGCTCCACCCACCTCCGCGCGCCGATGCCGGTGCGCGACCTGATCCACTCGTCCGAGGTGTCCAGGCGGGCGGCCAGGTCGTCGTTGGTGACGACCCGTCCCGGCAGGCTCGCGCCGACCCCGAGGAGCACCGCACCGCGGTAGGTCATCGTCCTCCCCCGCTCACGCCTTCGCGATGGCGAGCACCGCGTTCTGCCCGCCGAACCCGAACGAGTTGCTCAACGCCAGGTCGATCTCCCTCGGCACCGCGGAGGTCGCCACGTCGAGGTCCAGCCGGGGGTCGAGGGTCGCGAGGTTCGCGGTCGGCGGCACGAGGCCCTGCTCGACCGCGAGCACGGTGAACACCGCCTCCGCCGCGCCGGCCGCGCCGAGCATGTGCCCGGTCACGCCCTTGGTCGACGTCACCAGTGGCCCGGACGGCAGCAGTTCCGCCAGCACGCGCCCCTCCACCAGGTCGTTGAGCTGCGTCGACGTGCCGTGCGCGTTGACGTGGTCGACGTCCGGAGCCGACGCGCCCGCGTCCGCCAGCGCCGCCTTCGTCGCCGCGATCACGCCCCGCCCCTCGGGGTCCGGGTTGGTGATGTGGTGCGCGTCGGCGGTCGCGCCGTACCCGACGACCCGCGCCCGGACCCGCCGCCGGTCGGCCCGCGCGTCCTCCGCGCGCCGCAGCACGAGCACCGCCGCGCCCTCGCCCGCCACGAACCCGTCCCGGTCCACGTCGAACGGCCGCGACGCCGTCGCCGGGTCGTCCCGCCGCGACAGCGCGCCCATCCGGGCGAAACCCGCCATGGTCACCGGGGTGAGCAGCGCGTCGACGCCGCCGGCCAGCACCACGTCGCACCGCCGCGCGGCGAGCAGGTCGCACGCGACGCCGATCGCGGTGGCGCCGGACGCGCACGCCGTCGACACCACCAGGTTCGGCCCGCGGAAGCCGAACTCGATCGCGAGCTGACCCGCGACCATGTTCGGCAGGTGCATGGGCAGCACCAGCGGCGACACCCCGGTCGGCCCGTCGGCGAGCAGCACGCCGTGCTGCCGCTCGAAGGTCTCGACGCCGCCCGCCGACGTGCCGATCACCACGCCGACCCGCGCCGCGTCCCAGCCGGCGAGGTCTTCCCCGGCAACCGCCTCCCGTGCCGCGACCAGCGCCAACCTGGTGAACCGGTCGAGCCGGACGGCCCGCCGCGCGCCGAGCAGCGCGTCGGCGTCGAAGTCGGGGACGCGGCACGAGATCGTCACCTCGTGACCGGCGAGCACCGGGTCGTGCGCGGCGGTCGAACGGCCCGCGCGCACCGCCGCCCAGCCCGCCTCCACGCCGACACCGCCCGGCGTGACGAGGCCGAGCCCGGTCACCGCGATGTCAAGACCGGTCACCGGCGCGCTCCTCCATCAGCGCCACGATGTCGCCGACGGTCTCCATGTCGAACAGCTCGTCGTCGCTGATGTGCAGCCCGTGCTCCTTGCCGAGCACCATCGACAGCTCCACGAACGCGAGCGAGTCCAGGTCGAGGTCGTCCTTGGTCGCCTCCGGGGTGATCTGCTCCGGCTCGACCTTCAACGTGTCGACGAGGATCTTCTTCAGCGTCTCGTACACCGCGGTCTCCCCTCGTTCGCGCGACTCCTCCCCACCATCGAACCTCATCGGCCGGACCGCCGGTCAACCAGGGAGAATGTCCGGGCGGCAGGACTCGGGGAGGACGGGCATGGCGGACGCGCCGGTGGCGGTCGTGACGGGCGGGAACCGGGGCATCGGGCTGGAGGTGTGCCGTCGGCTGGCCGCGCTCGGCCACGTCGTGGTGCTGACCGCGCGTGACGCGGGGAAGGCCAGGTCGGCGGCCGAACGGCTGGGCGTCGACCACTGCCGGCTGGACGTGACCGACGACGCGTCGGCGGCCGAACTGGCCGCGCACCTGACCACGCGGCACGGGCGGTTGGACGTGCTGGTGAACAACGCGGCCATCCACTACGACACCTGGCAGCGCGCGTCGTCGGCCGATCTGGGGGTCGTCCGGGAGGCCATGGAGACCAACTTCTACGGGCCGTGGCGGACCGTCCTGGCCCTGCTGCCGCTGCTGCGGGCGGCCCGGCGGGCACGGGTGGTGAACGTGTCGAGCGAGGCCGCGTCGTTGGCGTCGATGGGCGGCGGCACGCCGGCCTACGGCACGTCGAAGGCGGCGTTGAACGCGTTGACCTTGATGTTGGCCGCCGAACTGCCGGCGATGAAGGTCAACGCGGTGTGCCCGGGGTGGGTCGCGACAGACATGGGCGGCGCCGGCGGGCGGCCGGTCGAGCAGGGCGCGGCGAGCGTGGTGTGGGCGGCGACGTTGCCCGACGACGGGCCGACCGGCGGGTTCTTCCGCGACGGGAGGCGGATTCCCTGGTAGCGCGCCGGGGTATCCCGCCGCCATGAGATGGCGCATCGGTGTGGCGGCGGCGGCGCTGGTGGCGGTCGGGGTCCTGGTGGCGGCGGTGTTGGTGGTGCCCCGGTTGCTGACGGGCACGGACACGATCGACCGCAGCCAACCCGCGTTGCTGCAGTCGTTGCGGGACTTGAGCCAGTACCACGCCTCGGCGGGCGAGTTCCAGGTGGTGCTCGACCTCGAGCGCGACGTCCGGTACGTGCCGTCGGCGTTGGCCGGGCAGCGGACGCTGTTCGTGGCGGCCGGCACGGTGAACGCCTACGTCGACTTCGGCGGGTTGGCCGAGGACGCGCTGCGGGTGCCGCCGACGACCGCGTCCGGCGAGGCGCGCAAGGTCCAGCTGGCGTTGCCGAAGGCGGTGCTGGACAAGCCGAACCTGGACCAGCAGCGGTGCTACGTGTTCGCGCAGGAGCGCGGGCTGTTCGACCGGCTGGCCTCGCTCGTGGAGACGCAGGACCAGCAGCCGTTCTACGTGGCGGCCGAGCAGAAGATCTCCGACGCGGCGCGGGAGTCCGGGTTGGTGCAGCGGGCCGACGACAACACCCGCAAGATGCTGACCGGCATGTTCGGCGCGTTGGGGTACCAGGTCGAGTTCACGAGCCTGGACTGATCCCCCCGGGCAGCCAGGCCGCCATGGCGTCGAGGATCACGTCGAGCCCGAACGCGAACTCGTCGGCGAAGTCGTGGCCCGGTCGCAGGACGTGCTCGGTGGCCATCTCCACGAGGTACGGGTAGTCCTCCCGCGCGAGGTGCGCCAGGATGTCCTCGGTCACCTCGGTGGCGGAGTCGGGGCCGCTGAACGGGAGCGCGGCCTCCTGGACCGCGAACCCGTACACGTAGCTGTCCAGCAGGGCGTAGGCGTGGGCGGTCGTCGCGACCGGGAAGCCGGCGCGGCGCAGGGTGCCGATGGTCGCGTCGTGGTGCCGCAGCGTCGCCGGGCCGGGCGCCTTCCTCGACTCCAGCAGGCCGATCGCCCACGGGTGCCGCCGGAGCACGTCGCGCGCGGAGTTCGCCCGCTTGACCATCTCGTGCCGCCAGTCGCCGCCGGGCGTCGGCAGCTCCATCCGGCCGAAGACCACGTCCACGATGCCGTCGAGGATCTCGTCCTTGTTCGCCACGTGGTGGTACAGCGACATCGGCTTGACCCCGAGCGCGTCGGCGAGGGACCGCATGGTCAACCCCGCGATCCCGCCCGCGTCGGCGATGGCGACGGCGGCGCGCAGGACGCGTTCCCGGCTCAGTGGTGCGCCTTGCTTCGACAACCCGACCTCCGGCGGTGACAGCTCCGTACTTAGTACGGTACCGTCCGCCTTACTAAGTAAGGCTGAGCCCGCCGTCGAAGGGGAACCCCATGTCATCGAGAGCCATCGGCCGGACCGTGGGGACGCTGTTCCTCGTGGCGTTCGTCGCGTACGGCGGGGGCACCGCCCTGGTCGGCTCGGGTTCGAGCGCGCAGGTGGGCGCCGGGGCCCTGCTCATGCTGGCGAACTCCGCCGTCGTGGTCGGCATCGGCGTGCTGGCGTTCCCGGTGCTGCGCCCGCACAGCGAGCTCACCGCGCACGCGTACCTGGTCGGCCGGGCGGTCGAGGCGGCGCTGCTGGCCGTCGGCGTCGTGTTCGTGCTGCTGCCGGCGTCGGCCGGGGTGGGCGCGGCGGGCAACCACTACAGCTACCAGGTCGCGATGATGGCCGTGGGAGCGGTGGGCGTGCTGTTCTGCCGGGTCCTGCTCCGCGCCCGCCTGGTCCCCCGCGCCATCGCGGTGTGGGGCGTGGTCGGCTACGCCGTCTTCCTTCTGGGCGCGGTGCTCGAAGTCCTCGGCTACGGCGTCGGCGTGGCGCTCTCCGTGCCGGGCGGGCTGTTCGAGATCGCGCTGGGCGTGCTGCTGGTCGTCAAGGGGTTCGCCACTCCGGTGGCCTCGGACGAGAAGGCCCCGGCGTACGCTGCGTGACGATGAGGCGCAAGCTCCGGCCGCCGCTCGACCAGCGCCACGGCCTCGACCCGGCACGCCTGCGGTTCCCCGACGAGGGGCCGTGGGCGACCGTTCGCGATCACCTGGTCGAGCGGTTGCCCCGGGTCGCGCCGGAGCGGATCGACCTGATGCTCGCCGAAGGCCGCGTCTACGACCTCGCCGGGCCCATCGCGCCGGACGCCGCGTTCACGCCCGGCGGCGCGGTGTGGTTCCACCGCGACCTGCCCGACGAGGTGGCGGTGCCGTTCGAGGTCCGGGTCGTGCACCGCGACGACGCCATCCTCGTGGTCGACAAGCCGCACTTCCTGGCCACCATCCCGCGCGGCAAGCACGTGGTCGAGACCGCGCTCGTGCGGCTGCGCCGCGACCTCGGGCTGCCGCACCTGAGCCCGGCGCACCGGCTGGACCGCGTGACCGCCGGGCTGGTCATGTTCGTGGTCGAACCGACCTTGCGCGGCAAGTACCAGACCCTGTTCGCCGACCGCGCGGTGCGCAAGGAGTACGAGGCCATCGCGCCGCACGACCCGGCGTTGACGCTGCCGAGGACCGTCAGCAGCCGGATCGTGAAGGTCAAGGGCGTCATCACCGCGCAGGAGGTGCCCGGTCCGCCGAACGCCGAGACGCGGGTCGAGCTGGTCGAGCACCGCGACGGCTGGGGCCGGTACCGGCTCGTGCCCCGCACCGGCCGCACGCACCAGCTCCGCCTGCACATGGCGTCGCTCGGCGTGCCCATCCGCCACGACGACTTCTACCCCGTCCTGCGCGAGAAGCCCTTGGACGACTTCACCGACCCGTTGCAGTTGCTGGCGAAGGTGCTCGAGTTCACCGATCCGGTGACGGGCGAGCACCGTCGCTTCACCAGCGGCCTGCGGCTCGACCTCTAGTGCCGCGACCGGCGGCCTCCGTCGGGCGGTCCGCCGCGGCGAAGGGCGCCGGTCACGGCCCTAGCCGAGGTAGCCGAGCATCTGCGCGATCTGCGCGGTGCGGGAGTGGAAGATCCGCTCCGCCAGCTCCTTCGCCTGCGGGTTGACGCCGCCCTCCTTCTCCAGCTTCGCCATCGCCACCGCGTTGTGCTGGTGGCCGATGAGCAGGTTCAGGAACGCCTTCTCGAAGTCGGCGGAACCGGTCGCGGCCACTTCCGCGATGGCCTCCGGGCTGGTCGAGTGGTCACCGCCGTACCCGGCGTGCAGCTGCGGGTCCTGGCCCGCCGTCTCGGGCTGCTTCCAGTCCGCCAGCCACTGGGTCATCGAGTCCACTTCGGACAGCTGGGTGACCTCGATGGCCGCGGCCAGGGTCTTCACCTCCGCGCGCACGGGGCCGTCCTCGGCCAGCCGCACGATCTCCAGCCCGGCCTTGTGGTGCGGCACGGACATCTGCAGGAACATCACGTCGGTCTCGTTGAACTCGTTGCTCTCCACCACTGTCGGAGCGGGGGCCGGGGCCGCCGCGGGGGTGGAGCCGCAACCGGCCAGCACGAGCACACCGGCCACCAGGGCTGCGAGGCGTCGCAAGGTCGTCTCCTTCGCCGGACGGCCCGCCCGCGCCGTCACAGGGTCGGCGCGGACGGGCTGCGGTCACATCGGCTCCGCGTCAGGGGTTCAGAGCCGCTGCCACAGGGACGCGGTGTTCGGCGGCTCCCAGCCCACGAGGGACGTGTGGGCCTGGATGCAGCGGTAGCCCACCCCGCCGTACGTCACCTGCGAACCGACCGAGTAGGCGGTGTTGGCCGCCCACGTGCCGCCCGCGGGAGGTTGCGTCGTGGTCGTCGTCGGTCGTGTGGTCGTGGTCGGCGTGGTCGTGGTGGTCGGCGTGCCGCCACCGGAGCCGACCTGGAGGTCGACGCACGAGTAGAACGCCATGGGCGTGTCGGCGATGTTCCAGATGGCCAGCAGCTTGATCCGGCCGGTGCGACCGCCGAGGCTCACGTTGTGCGTCACGGTGGCCGCGGGCTGCCTGCCGCCGTCGTTGAACTCGGCGATCCGGGTGCCGCCGACGTAGTACTCCCACGTGCTGGTGGCGTGCCGGGCGGTGAGCGTCCAGTTGAACGTCACGCTGTTGCCCACCTGGGTGGTGGGCCAGGGCCGGCTGTCGTCGTTGAGCTGGGCGAACTGGCTCAACCCGGCGTGGCAGTTGCGCTGGCCCTTCGGACCTTCCACGCTCTGCGGTTCGTAGACGATGGGGCCGCAGTTGGAGATCCGGCCCTGCGCGCACATCGCTTGCCTGCTGGGCGGCGACGAGATGTAGCCGTGCGCGCTCGCCGTTCCCGCCGACATCACGACGAAGAACGGGGTGATGCCCACGGCGGCCAGTGCCACCGCGAGCTTGCGTTTCAGGCTCATGTGTCCAGCTCCTTCGGAGGAGACCCGGAGGGGGTCTCCAAGGCAGGGTCCATTTCCGCGGCGGCCGGAACACGCGACGGTGACGAACCGGGAACGGTGCGTCACACCCCGCGATGTGGTCTAGACCATAATCGTGAACGTCATCCGGGTCAAGGATCTGAACCGACTGGTCCAGCCACCCGTAGCCCTGACTGTGAACGCACATCCGGGTAGGCGCGCCACCGCGTTGGCCGCGGCCGTCGTCGCGGCGCTGACCGTGCCGGCGCCCGCCCTCGCGCAGCCGAACGCGTCGGACGCGCTGGCGACGTACGAGGAGCTGTCGCGCGAGGCCGAACGGCTGCACGAGGAGCACCTGAAGGCCCAGGACGACCTCAAGGCCAAGCAGGGCGAGCTGGACCGCGCCAACGCCGACCTCGCCGACTCCACGCGGCTCGGCGACCGGGCGAGAGCCGACCAGGAGGCCGTGCGCGGGCAGGTCGACCTGCTCACCGAGGCGTCGTTCGAGGGCGCGCGGTTCACCGGGCTGTCCGCGCTGCTGATCAGCGACTCGCAGCAGGACTTCCTGAACCGGATGAGCGCGCTCGGCGTGCTCGCCGCGGACAACGAGGAGGCGCTGGGCCGGCTGTCGGCCGCCGTCGACGACGCCGAACGGGCCACGGCCGGCGCGCAGGACGCGCAGCGACGCGCGGCCACCGCGGCCGGCGAGGCGGAACGACTGGTCGCCGACCTCGCGGGCCGCAAGACGGCGGTGGACCGGCAGGTCGCGGACGCGCGGGCGCAGTACCGGTCGCTCAGCGCGGCCGACAAGGCGGTGCTCGCGGCTCCCGGCGACACCTCGGACGTCGCCGTCCCGCCGGGAGCCGCCGGCGTGGCGCTGGACTTCGCCCTCGCCCAGCGCGGCGAGCGGTACGTGTTCGGCGCCAACGGACCCGACGCGTGGGACTGCTCCAGCCTCACGCAGGCCGCCTACCGCGAGGCGGGCGTGACGATCGGGCGCACCACCTACGTGCAGGCCACGGCGGGCAGGGCGGTGACGAGGGCGCAGGTCCGGGCGGGTGACCTGATCATCTACTACGCCGGTCAGTCGCACGTGGCGATGGCCGTGGACGGCGTGCGCGCGGTGCACGCGTCGACCGAGGGCGTGCCGGTGAAGATCGCCGACATCGACTCAATTGGTCCGATCAGTGTGATCCGACGCCTGGTTGGCTGACACTGGGCTGCATGGAGGAGCACAAGGTCATCGCGGACGACGGCCGCGTGTTGTGGGCTGTCGACTCGGGGCGTGCAGACTCGGGGCGAGGCGACTGGGGGCGAGGCGAGCCGCTCGTGCTGTGCCACGGCGGCCCCGGGCTGTGGGACGTGCTCGACGGGCTCGCCGCCCTGCTGGCCGACCGGGTGCGGGTGATCCGCTGGGACCAGCGCGGCGGTGGCCGGTCCGAGCGCGAGGGGCCGTACTCGACAGCCCGGACGCTCGCCGACCTCGACGCCGTCCGAGTCCACTTCGGACTGTCGAAGATGGCCCTGCTCGGCCACTCCTGGGGCGCGGACGTGGCGCTGCACTACGCGCTGGCCCACCCCGACCGGGTCTCGTCGCTGGTCTACGTCTCCGGCACCGGGTTGGGCCGGCGGTGGCGCGAGGAGTACCGGCGCAACCTCGCCGAACGGCTCGGGCCGGACGTCCCGGGCCAGGTCGGGCGTGACGCGGCGGTCCGCCGGTGGACGGCGGACTTCGCCGACCCGGCCACGGCGCGGCAGCGGGCCGAGGAGTTGACCACGCCGTGGTTCGGCGTGAACGAGGAGGCCAACGCCGCGTTGAACGCGGAAGCCCGCGAGCGGGACGAGGAGGAGATGATCGCCCGCTGCCGCGACCTGCCCGTGCCGACGCTGATCGTGGACGGCGCGGCGGACGTGCGGCCCCGGTGGGCGGTGGACTCGCTGGCCGCCGCGCTGCCGGACGTGGCGCGGGTCGTGCTGCCCGGCGCGGGCCACCTGCCGTGGGTCGAGTCGCCGGGGTCGTTCGGGTGGGCCGTGCTCGCGCACCTGGACCGGTGATGCGGGACGGGGGCCGCCGCGCGACCCCCGTCACCACCTCAGCAGTACAGGTTGGCGCCCGCCGGCACGCCGAGGATGCCGACGAACCGCTGGTAGGCGTCGACCCGGCTCTGGACCTGCGCCGGGTTGCGCCCGCCGCACTCCAGCGACCCGTTGATGCTGCGGATCGTCTCGCCGAAGCCGTAGCCGTTGACCATCGCGTTGTGCGGGGTCATCGTGCCCGGACCGGACTGCGTGTTCCAGTACCAGAGGGCGGTCTTCCAGGCCACCGAGGCGTCGTTCTGCACCAGCCACGGGTTGGTCAGCAGCGGCAGGCCGAGCGCGTCGCCCGCCGCCTTGTAGTTGAAGTTCCAGCTGAGCTGGATGGGACCGCGACCGTAGTAGGCCGCCTGGCCGGCCGGGCAGCCGTAGGGCTGGCCCGCGTCGCAGTAGTGCGGGTAGTTCGCCTGGTTCTGCTCGACGATGTGCACCAGCCCGCCGGTCTCGTGGTTGGCGTTGGCCAGGAACGCCGCCGCCTCCTGCTTGCGGACGGTGTCCGAGCCGGTCTTGGCGAAACCGGGGTACGCGCCGAGCGCGGCCGTGAGCCCGGCGTAGGTGTAGAAGGGGTTCCGGTTCGGGAACATCTGCCGGAACTGCGCCTCGCTCACCACGAAGCCGCCCGGCGCGGGCGTGGTGGTCGTGGTGGTCGGGGTCGAGCCGCAGTTGTGGGGGTTCCAGTACCAGGTGCTGATGACCGGGTCGTAGCCCGGGTTGTCGTGCTCGGCGATGTAGTACTTGCCGTCGGTGTAGCGCACGATGCTGCCGGCGGTGTACCACTGGCCCTGCACCCACGCCGGGTAGTCGCAGGCGGGCGGCGGCGTCGTGCCACCGCCGCAGGCGCCCTGGTCGGCCCAGACCGCGGCCGAGCCCGGGGTCTCGTTCTGGGTCCACCACTTGGCCTGCCAGTTGTGCCCGGCGTGCGACGCCGTCATGCCGTCGGTGTAGACGGCCGACGGGGTCCAAGCGGACGCACAGGCGGCCGCGGCGGCGGTGTTGGCCACCACGACGGTCAGCGCCGCCCCGACCACGAAAGCGGCGATCGCCGCCACTACGCGGAATCTCGACACAAGATCACTCTTTTCCGTTCGAGCGCCCTCGGACGTGTGACGGGGGCCACTCAACCGGAAATGGTCTACACCAGTCAAGGGTGAACGCGAACTACTCGCACATTCTTGCCCCGCGTCGTGGGAGCGCTCACACGAACGGCGGCACCACCGCCCGGGCAGCGGGTCACGCCTATCCCGTTCATCCACAAAGGACAGGACTCGGTCGAGCACTCCGCTTGCGACCCGGCCCACACCGTGTCGCCACAGCGATCTCCACCACGCCGGTGCGCGCCGAGCGGAACGCCCCGGCCTACCAGGTCGACCGCGACGCCTGCGCCTGACACGCACTCGGACGCGGCACGCACCGCCCGTTCAGGTGAACCGGGGCGGCGAGTCGGGCGAACACGTAACATAACTGTGTTTTGTTTTCGCCCGATCGCCGCTCGACCGGGGTGCCCAGCGCTCGGAACACTGATCACATGCCGCACATCGAGCTGCACAACGACCTGCCCGGGATGGCCGGGCTGATGAACTACCGCCCCGAGACGGGCCGACCGCTCACCGAGCTCACCGAGGTGATGCTGCGCGGCCCGAGCGACCTGTCCCGCGGCGAGCGCGAGCTGATCGCCGCGCACGTCTCCGAGTTGAACAAGTGCAAGTTCTGCGCGGGTTCCCACGGCGCCTTCGCCGCCGCCCAACTGCCCGAGGACTACGAGCACACGCCGAAGATGCTGGCGTTGCTGGACATCGCCACGGCGGTGACCGAGAGCGGGCGCGCGGTGACGGCCGAGTTGATCGCCAAGGCGAAGGAGCAGGGCGCCACGGACATCGAGGTGCACGACACCGTGCTGATCGCCGCGATGTTCTGCGCGGCCAACCGCTACGTCGACGGGTTGGCCACGTGGGCGCCCGACGACCCGGAGGCGTACCGGCAGATGGCCGAGCGCATCGTGCCCCACGGCTACGCCGCGATCATCGACCGCGGCTGAGCGGGAGTCAGCCGAGCCGCAGGCTCCGCGCCGCCACCTCCTCGGGTGACGGCCCGGCCAGGTCGGTGTGCTCCACGATCGCCGGCACGACCACGTCCCAGACACCCGGCGGCAACTCGTGGCCGCAGTCCTCCAGCAGCAGCAACCGCGCGCCGGGCACCTCCCGCGCCATCGCCTCGCCGTGCCCCGGCGGGGTCAGCGGGTCCACGTCGCCGTGCACCACCAGCGTCGGCGCCGAGATCGTGCCCAACCGGGCGCGCCACGACTCACCGCCGCCGGCCTGGAAGTGGTTGGCGCTCGACGCGATGTCCCGCGCCCGGTCGAACACGCGCCCCGCCGTCGCGCGCGCCGCGTCCAGGTCCACCGGACGCGGTCCGGCGTAGGGCCGGTCCGCCGTCGCCAGGTGCTCGACCACGGCGGCGCGGTCGGTCCACTCGGGCGCGGGTGGGGCGCCGGCGGCGAAGTGCGCCTGCAACGCGGGCGACATGGGCGGCAGGCCCGGCGCGTTCGGGCCCGCCGGGCTGGTGGCGATCAGCGTCAGCGACGCCACCCGGTCGGCGAAGTCGAGCGCGAGGAGCTGCGCGAGCCCACCGCCCATCGAGATGCCGACGACGTTCGCCCGCGCCACCGCCAGGGCATCCAGCACGCCGACCGCGTCCGCCGCCAGGTCCGCGAACCCGTAGCCCGGCTCGCCCGGCGGGTAGGTCAGCGACCGACCGGTGTCGCGGTGGTCGTACCGGATGACGTAGCGCCCGCCGTCCGCCAGCCGCGCGCAGAACCCGTCGGCCCACGACAGCATCGACCCCGTCGCGCCGGCGATGAGCAGCACCGCCGGGTCCGCCGGCGCGCCGAAGGTCTCCACGCACAGGTCGACGCCGTTGGCCCGCAAGATCCTCTCGGTCATCACGCCACCGTAGCCCGTGCGACGAGCTCGGCCTGCCGGAACCGGTCTTCGGTGAACGGCATCGCGACCACCCGGTCCGCGCCCGCCTCCGCCAGCCGCCCGAAGTGGTCGCGGGCCCGTTCGACCGACCCGGTCACGAGCACCTCCCGCGCCTGCCCCTCGGTCAGCCCGTAGTCGGTCATCGACCGGATCCGGTGCTCCACCACGGACGCGGGCACGTCGCCCAGCGCCACGCTCACCCCGACCGTCACCCCGCACACCGGCCGCCCGTGCTCCCCGGCCAGCTCCCGCAACCGCGCCGTGCCCGACGACACCACGCGGAACGGCACGAACGCCGGGTACCAGTGGTCGCCGAACCGCGCCGCCCGCCGCAGCGCGGCGGTGCCGCCACCGCCGACGAGCACCGGCGGCATCGCCGCGCCCGGCGACAGCACGACGTCCGCGCCGTGCACCGACGCCGCCTCGCCCCGCACCAGGCCCGGCAGCACGGCCAGCGCCGCGTCCGCCCGCCGGCCGCGTTCCGCGAACGGCACGTCGACCGCGCGCCACGCCGCCTCGCCGTGCGCGTCGCCGCCGGTGCCGACGCCGAGCAGCACCCGTTCCCCGGACAGGTGCTGCAGGGTGGCGACCTGCTTGGCCGCCCAGGCGACCGGCCGAAGCGGCAGGACCATCACGCCGAACCCCAGCTTGATCCGATTGGTGGTGGCGGCGACCGTCGCGAGCACCAACGTCGAGTCCAGGAACGGGTTCACCGGGATCAGGTGGTCGCCGTGCCACACCGACTCCAGCCCCAGCCCCTCGGCGTGCTGCGCGTGCTCCACCGCATCGGTCCCGAAGCCCGGCAACGTGATCCCGACGTGCGTCATCGTGCCACCGCGACGGCAGCGCTCATCCCGTCGAACCCCGTCGAACGCATTACGCGCACCTCATCCCCGAAAAGCGACCGAAGTTGGCGCTCACACTGTGTGACCTCCAGCTAACTAGAGGTCAAATCGAGGGTTGTGAATGTAAGCCGAGTCACTCTAGAGTCCCTGGGAGCGCTCCCAGGGAGCGCTCCCAGAAGCGTCGTCAACCGTCAGAGCAGACGGAGGAGACCCAAGTCCATGAGATCGCTTCCTTCTCCCCGGTGGCGCCGCCAGGCCACCGCGGCCCTCGCACTAGTGGCGGTGAGCGGCGCGCTAGCGTCCGGAACGGCCTACGCGGCGGACTACGAACGGCTGGTCAACGGCACGTTCAGCAGCGGCTCGGCCGACCCGTGGTGGGCCAGCGCGGGCGTGTCGAACCGCGTCACGAACGGCGAGCTGTGCGCCACGGTCACCGGCGGCACGGTCAACCCGTGGGACTCGCTGATCGGCCAGAACGGCGTGCCGTTCGAGGCGGGCCAGTCCTACACGATGTCCTTCGACGCCTACGCCTCGGTCGCCCGGCCGGCGGCTGCGGCGGCCGGTGAGGGCGTGAGCCCCTACCGGACGATCGCGAAGCAGGACATCGCGCTGACCACCACGAAGCAGCGCTTCACCTTCACGTTCACCTCCACGCTGGACTTCCCCGACGCGGGCAATGGCCAGGTGACGTTCCACCTGGGCGCCGTGGCGGCCGACACGACGGTCTGCGTGGACAACGTCTCCCTCATCGGCGGCGTGAAGCCGCCGGGCGGCGACCCGGCCAACCCGGCGAAGAAGATCAACGTCAACCAGGTCGCCTACGTGCCGGGCCTGCCCAAGCACGCGACCCTGACCTCGGACGCGACCACCGCGCAGCCGTGGGCGTTGAAGAACTCCGCGGGCACGACGGTGGCCTCGGGCCAGACGACGCCGAAGGGCCTGGACGCCGAGTCCGGCGACTCCACGCACCTGATCGACTTCTCGTCGTTCGACACGGCGGGCACCGGCTACACGCTGACCGTCGGCACCGAGACCAGCTTCCCGTTCGACATCGCGACGGACGAGATCAAGAAGCTGCGGTACGACGCGCTGGCGTACTTCTACCACAACCGCAGCGGCATCCCGATCGAGGCGCAGTACGTGGGCGAGCAGTACGCGCGCCCCGCCGGCCACCTCAACGTCGCGCCGAACCAGGGTGACGACAACGTCCCCTGCCTCGCGACCATCACGTGCGGCTACACGCTCGACGTGCGCGGCGGCTGGTACGACGCGGGCGACCACGGCAAGTACGTCGTCAACGGCGGCATCTCCGCGTGGCAGGTGCTCAACACCTACGAGCGCGCGAAGCTGATCGGCGACGCGGCCACGCTCGGCGACGGCAAGCTGAACATCCCGGAGAAGGCCAACGGGGTGCCGGACATCCTGGACGAGGCGCGCTGGGAGGTCGAGTTCCTGCTGAAGATGCAGGCGCCCGACGGCATGGTGCACCACAAGATCCACGACCAGAACTGGACCGGCCTGCCGCTGCTCCCCCACCAGGACCCGCAGGCCCGTCGCCTCTCCGCGACCAGCACGGCGGCGACGCTGAACACGGCCGCGGTGGCGGCGCAGGCGGCCCGCATCTGGAAGACGATCGACCCGGCGTTCTCGGCGAAGGCGCTCGCGGCGGCCACCAAGGCGTACGCGGCGGCGAAGGCGAACCCGAACAAGATCGCCGACCCGAACGACGGCACCGGCGGCGGCTCCTACAGCGACGCCACGCTGACCGACGAGTTCTACTGGGCCGCGGCGGAGATGTTCACCACCACCGGTGAGTCCTCCTACCGCAGCGACCTCACGTCGTCGACGCACTTCAAGGGCAAGAGCCTGACGGCGCGCGGCTTCGACTGGGGCTCCACCGGCCCGCTGGGCGACATCACGCTGGCGCTCGTGCCCAACGGTCTGCCCGCCTCGGACATCACCGCGATCAAGTCGGCGTTCACCACGGTCGCGGACGCCCACCTGTCGCAGATGTCGACCCAGGGCTACCCCGCGCCGTACCGCCCGACCGAGGGCTACGACTGGGGTTCCAACGGCCTCGTCGCGAACAACATCTCGGTGCTCGCGCTGGCGCACGACTTCACCGGCGCGGCCAAGTACCGCGCGGGCGTGTTCCAGGGCCTGAACTACCTGCTGGGCCGCAACCCGATGTCGTACTCGTACGTCTCGGGCTACGGCGAGCAGCCGGTGAAGAACGTGCACCACCGGCACTGGGCGAACCAGCTGGAGCCGACCCTGCCGACCGCGCCGCCCGGCGCGCTCTCGGGTGGTCCGAACAGCGCGTTGCAGGACCCGATCGCGGCGCGCCTGCTCACGGGCTGCAAGGCGCAGAAGTGCTTCGTGGACCACATCGAGGCGTACTCGGTGAACGAGGTCACGGTCAACTGGAACTCCGCGTTCGCGTGGATCGCCAGCTGGGCCGCGGAGAAGGTCACGACCGCCCCGCCGGTCGACACCACCGCGCCGTCGACCCCAGGCACCCCGGTGGCCTCCGACACCACCACGACGGGCACGAAGCTGACGTGGACGGCGTCCACCGACCCGGAGAGCGGCGTCAAGGAGTACGACGTCATCTCCGTCGAGGGTGACGCGCTGCGCGTCGTCGCCACGGTCACCTCGCCGACGGCGACGCTGACGGGCCTGCGGCCGGACACGGCCTACCAGTTCGCCGTCATCGCGAAGAACGGCGCGAACCTGCGCTCGGGCATGTCGCCGCAGGTGAGCGTGCGGACCAAGCCGGACGTGTCGGCCAACTACTGCAAGGTGGTCTGGCGCGCCTCGACCTGGTCCACGGGCATGTCGGTGAACATCACCGTGACGAACACCAGCCCGTCGGCGTGGACGTCGTGGAAGCTGGAGTTCACCATGCCGGGCAACCAGAAGATCACGCAGGGCTGGTCGGCCACGTGGGCCCAGTCGGGTCAGGCGGCGTCCGCGACGAACGTCGGGTGGAACGCCAACGTGCCGGTCGGCGGTTCGGTCAACGTCGGCTTCAACTCCTCGGGGTCGGGCACGACGACCCCGCCGACCGACTTCCGCGTGAACGGTAACCCCTGCACCGTGGGGTGATCCGACCAGAACGGGCGGTCCGGCACCACGGACCGACCGCATGACCGGTGGCGGGGTCCCCACGGACCCCGCCACCGGTTCGCTTTTCCCTGGGTGTCAGGAACCGCCGACGGCGTCGCGGGAACGGCGGTCCGCGGGCGGCGGGTCGACCACGACGTTGAGCACGGTCTTCAGCCGCTCCAGCGGTCCGCGCGGCGGCGGCGCGGCGACGCGTTCCCGCAGCAGCGGCACGCCGTCGCCCTCCAGCGCGTCGAGCCCCACCGCGCGGCCGCTCATCGCCAGCACCAGCGACTCGGCGTCCCCGCGCACCACCGCACCGCTGCCGGACGCCCAGCCGGTGTCCACGGCCTCCAGCCGCAGGCCCGCCAGCCGGGAGCCCATCGCGTACCCCGGCGACGGCTTGGCCGCCAGGTGCTGGAACGCCACCCACAGCCGGTCCTCCGGCATGTCGCGCTCGATGCCCAGCGGCAGGCGGACGTCGTAGTCGTGCAGCAGGATGTCGGCCAGCACGGGGTCGTAGCCCGACCGCGGGATGGTCGTCTTCGACGTCGACCACCGGCGCAGCCGCGCGGTGATCTCCGAGGTGGGCATCCGGGCCGCCTTGGCGGTGAGCTCCCGGTTGAGCCGGTCGAAGTCGGCCGCCATGGAGACGATGCCCCAGTACAGCTTGAGCTGGCCGAACTTCAGGTACGTGATCAGGTGGGCGCCGATGTCGTGCACGGTCCACCCCGCCGAGAGGCTGGGCGTGGCCAGTTGGCCCGCGTCCAGCCCGTCGAGGAGGTCCGCCATCCGACGCCGCTCTTCAACGAGCATGTCGTGGACCTTCATCCGTCCACGCTAGAGCGTCTATGGATCACACTGTTATTGTTTTCTTGCGGACTTCAGCGCCTCCAGGAACCGCTCCGGCGCGTCGCGCAGCACGTTGTGCCCGGCGGGCCACGCCTCGACGTGCCAGCCCGGGTCGTCGCGCAACCGTTCGTAGGTGCCGGCCAGCGGGCTGTCCGGGAAGTCGGCCATGAACAGGTACCGCCGGTCGGTCACCCGGTCGACGGCGCCGGTGATCGACGCCCGTTGCAGCAGGGTGGCCAGCGGGTGGGCCGTGGCGCGCTCGTCGAAGATCGGCAGCGGCGCCATGGAGAACCCGTCCCCCGCCGCGCCCTCGACGTACCACTTGCGCCAGTCCCCGTGCACGATGTCGTACGCGGACTCGCCGTCACGCGGCACGAACGCGTCCACGTACACCAGGGTCGCGATCCGGTCGGGCACGCGGTCGGCGACGGTGGTGGTCACCATGCCGCCGTAGCTGTGCCCGACGAGCACGACGTCACGCAGGTCGTGCCGCTCGACCAGGTCCAGCACCTCGGCCACGTGGTCGTCCAGGTTGACCCGACCGGTGCTCAACGTGACCGCGTGCACCTGGTGGCCCTCGGCCCGCAGCCGTTCGGAGATCGGGTCGTAGTACCACCCGCCGTGGCAGGCGCCGGGGATGAGCACGTAAGTCGTCATGGCCACCACGCTAGGAGCCCTTTAGGACATAGGGTGTCCGTGATGACGATGCCGGGGAGGATGCTGCGCCTGCTGTCCCTGATGCAGGGCAGGCGTGACTGGACGGGGTCGGAGCTGGCCGAGCGGCTCGGCGTCACGGACCGGACCGTGCGCCGCGACGTCGAGCGGCTGCGCGAGCTGGGCTACCCGGTCGACGGCACGACCGGCGCCGCCGGCGGCTACCGGCTCGCGTCGGGCCGCAACCTGCCGCCGTTGCTGCTGGACGACGACGAGGCGGTGGCGGTGGCCGTCGGCCTGCGCACGGCGGCGGGCGTGCAGGGCATCGAGGAGTCGTCGACCAGGGCGTTGGCGAAGCTGGAGCAGGTGCTGCCGTCCAGGCTGCGGCAGCGGATCGCGGCGGTGCGGGACGCCATCGCGGTCATGGCGGTGGCCGGCCCGGTGTCCGACCCGGCGGCGCTGGGCGTGCTGGCGACGGCGTGCCGGGACCACGAGGTGGTCGCGTTCACGCACCGCGGGCAGGAGCGGCGGGTGGAGCCGCGCAGCCTGGTGACCGCCTACCGGCGCTGGTACCTGCTGGCCTACGACCCGGCGCGGGAGGACTGGCGGACGTTCCGGGTGGACCGGATGGGCGCGCCGCGGGCCACCGGCCGCCGCTTCACGCCGCGTGAGCCGCCCGAGGACCCGGCCACGTACGTGGCGCGCTCGCTGACCGCCGCCCCGTACCGCTACACGTGCACGGCGGTGGTCGACGCGCCGGCGGACGTCGTGCGGTCACGGCTGGTGGTGGCGCTGCCGGGCCGGGTCGAGCCGATCGACGACCGGACGTGCCGGGTGCGGTTGGGCGCCGACGAGATCGAGCACGTGGCCGCGGACCTGCTGCTGCTCGGCGCGGACTACGCGCTCGACGCGACGCCCGAGGTGCTGGCCGCGTTGCGCGCGGCCGGGTCCGGGCTCACCGGTAGGCGTCCTGGCCGACCGGGCGCACCAGGATCTCGTTGACGTCCACCGACGGAGGTTGGCCCACCGCGTACAGCACGGCGCGGGCCACGTCCTCCGGCGCGAGCTTCGGGTCGGCGGCGCGCGACGGCGGGATGCCGCCGGTGTCGGTCAGGCCGGGCTGCACGAGCGTGACGCGGACGCCCGTGCCGACGCACTCGGCGCGGATCGCCTGCGCCAGCCCCGTCACCGCCCACTTGGTGGCCGAGTAGAGGTTCCCCGGCCGCACGCCGCGACCGGCCGCCGACCCGGTGAGCACCAGGTGGCCGGCGTGGCGCATCAACGCGGGCATCGCCGCCCGCGCGGTGAACGCGGGGCCGCACACGTTGGTCAGCACCATGTCGCTCCACTCGGCGGGCGGCGCGCCGTCGGTCGAGGTGAACGAGGTCGTCACGCTCGCGCCCGCGTTGGCGAACACGACGTCGACGCTCCCCCACTCCTCCTCGACCCGGCCCATCAGCGCCGCGACCTCGTCGTACACCCGCACGTCGCACGAGGCCACCCACACCCGGTCGGACCCGCCGATCCGGGCCGCGAGCTCGGCCAGCCGGGACGCGTCCCGGGCCGTGAGGACCAGCCGGTACCCCGCTTCGGCGGCCAGGCGGGCGGTCGCCGCGCCGATGCCCCGACTGGCCCCGGTCACCACGAACACCCCTTGCGCCATGGCCGCAGATTACCGCTGGTTAGATCGGGTTCACCGGTTCGGAGCAACATTTGGGCCAGTTGGGGCGTCTCAAGGGGCGTATCCACTGATTGGGGGCACATGAACATCAACCGCAGGTTCGCGCTCGGGCTGGGCTCGGTCGCGGCGGCCGGCGCCGTGCTCGGCACGACCGCCGGTGCGGCGCAGGCGCAGACGACCGAGGCGGAGTGGGACGCGTTGATCCCGACCACGGCTGACCAGGCACGCCGCAAGATCGCGTGGAAGTACTCCGCGCTGGTCTCGCGCGCGCGTGGCACGTGGTCGTCCTACATCGGCGTGGCCGACCCGGACGGCACGGTGAAGCCCGCCGTCGAGGTCGAGGCCGACCGGGTGGTCGAGGCGTACAGCGTGAACAAGATCGCGGTCGCGGTGGCCGTGCTGGACAAGGTCGACCGCGGCCTGATCACGCTGGACCAGCGGGTCGACGTCACGCAGGCGATCGTCATCCAGGACACCGACGGGATCTTCGGGCTCGACGGGGCCTACCCGAGCTCGGTGACGGTCGGGCACGCGCTGGCGGCGTTGCTGACGGTCTCGGACAACACGGCGGTGCGGCTGTGCGGCCTGGTCGTGCCCGCGTTGGAGCTGAACGAGATCCTGCGCTCCAAGGGTTTCGTGCACACGCAGGTCGTGCCGGTGGCGAACCCGAACCGGTTCTTCCTGGGCACCACCACGCCCCGGGAGACGTTCACGCTGCTCCAGAAGCTGGCCGCGGGTCAGCTGCTGTCGGCGGCGTCCACCGAGCACCTGCTGAAGGTGCTGCGGTCGCTGACGTCGTTCACGGACGGGATCCGGCTCAACCTGTCGTCGGCGGAGCGGTTGAACGTGGCGACCAAGGCCGGTTGGTTCAACGACGGCCGCAACGAGGCCGGCATCGTGTTCGACGCGGCGGGCAAGCCGATCATCACCTACGCGCTGTTCGCGTCCGGCCAGTTCGCCGGTGACCAGGCGGCCAACGCCGACAACTACAGCACCACCCACCCCGCCCTGCGCGCACGCGCCGCCCTGGGCCGCACGCTGTACGACTCGGTCCTCCGCATCACCGCGAACACCCCGCGCACCTACCGCACCCAGCCGTACCGCCCGGGCAACGGCGGCTGATCATGGTAACCGTGCCCGTGGCCTCCCCCGCGCAGGGAGGACACGGGCACGGATTCGTTCCGCGCCATGCGTGTTACGGTCCTGGCCCACTCGGCCACCTCACCTGCGGACGTGGTCGGAGAAGCACGGACCTGTCCGGTTTGGGGGAGTTCGATGGACGCGGGGGACCTCTTACGACCGGTCGGACCGGTCATCGGGCACCTGGCCAAGGCAATGCAACGGCTCACCGGGGCCGACACCGTCTCCGAGCCGGTCCGGATGGACCCGCTAGTGCGGTTGCCCGGCAAGCCCCCGCTGTCGCACATCGACCGAGAGCGCGTCGAGGAGTTCGCCACCAAGGTCGTCGACCAGCTAGCGGAGTTCCGGGAGAAGGAGTTCGCCAGGCTGGCGGTGGGCGAGTGGAACGCCGCCGTGGAGGCGGTCCAGGAGACGCTGCGCCGCAGCGCGCCGCTCGACGTCGGCATCGCCCTGGAAGCCGACCTCGACGCCGAGCGCTTGGCGAGGAAGCTCATCGACAACGACCCTGACCGCGTGCGGACCGAGGAGCTGGTCGATGACGCCCTCGACGCGTACCACGTGGTGCTGCTGGCCTGCTCGATGCATCTGGTCGAGTTCTTCAGCTCCCGCCCCTCGTTCTCCGCACGGGTGGACGTGGAGCTGATCCGCCGCACCGGCGACATCGGCAGGGCGCTCGCGGACCGCGTCGTACCCTCGGAGTTCGAGGCCCGCTACCGCGAGGCGGTCGTGGGCAAGCTGCGCAAGCTCCGCCTCTTCGGCGTGCGCCTGGGCCGCATCCAGTCCCAGTACCCGCTGAGCACCGCGTACATCAGCCTCAGCGGCACGCCGGAGATCAGCAGGTCCGTCGACCTGACCGAGCCTCGGGCTGAACGCACGGCCGAAGTTCAGCCCGACGTCAAGGTGCGTCTCTCCCGGGTCCTCGCCACCCATCCCCGTCTGCTGGTCCGGGGTGAGGCGGGCTCGGGCAAGACCACGCTGCTCCAGTGGATCGCCACGATGGTCGCAAGCGGTTCGGCTGAGGTGCCCGAACTCACCGGCAAGGTACCCTTCTTCATCCGCCTGCGGAATTTCGCGGGCCGACCGCTGCCCGTTGTCGACCAGTTCGTCGAGCAGATCAGCTCGGACCTCGCGCTGGACGCGCCCGTCGGGTGGGTGCGGTCGGTGCTGCGGGACAGGCGAGCGCTCGTGCTCGTGGACGGTGTGGACGAGCTGCCGGAGGACCAGCGCCCAGCAGTTCAGGAGTGGCTGGACGACCTCACCACCCAGTTCACCGGAAACCACTGCGTCGTCACGTCCCGCCCTCCTGCCGCCTCGGCGAACTGGCTAGTGGACGCCGAGTTCAGAAGCTTCCGCATCCTGCCAATGGACATGTCCGACATCGACGATTTCATCGCGCACTGGCACGGGACGATGCGGGACCTCGCAGAGTCGGCCGATGACGCGGACGAGGTCACCCGACTACAGAGCGATCTCCAGCGTACCTTGGGGAAGCGGCGCGACCTGCGCAAGCTCGCCACTAACCCACTGCTCTGTGCGCTCATCTGCGCACTGCACCTCGATCGGCTGCGCGAGCTGCCGCGCGACCGCATGGAACTGTACCGGGCGGCTCTGGAGATGCTGCTCTCCGAGCGGGATCGGCAGCGCCACGTACCGACGTTCATCGACGAGATCGCGCGGCGTGATCAGGAGATGCTGCTGGCCCACCTCGCCTACTGGATGATCAGGAACAATCGCCTCGACGTTACCCGTGAGGAGGTTGAGAAGCGGATCGACCACGAACGGCGCGGGATGCACCAGCTCAAGGCCACCTCGGCAGAGCTGGCCGAGTACCTGGTGCTGCGGTCCGGTGTGCTCCAAATGGTGTCGACGCAGCGGGCCGACTTTCTGCACCGCACGTTCCAGGAGTACCTGGCCGCGCAGGCCGTGCTGGACCTCGACGACATCGACTTTCTGCTCGAACACGCCGAGAAGGATCAGTGGCGCGAGGTCGTGCCCATGGTTGTGGGCCACGCGAACCGGCGTGAACGTGAGCGGATCATCAACGGTCTAATCGAGCGGGGCGACCGGGACCGTAAGCTGAAATACCGCCTGCACCTGTTGGCCGCCACGTGCTTGGACAACGCCTCTTACCTGAGCCAGGACACCGCAGCGCTGGTTCGGCAGAGAACAGAGCTTATGATCCCGCCTACCAGTAGCCAGCGGGCGAAGGCGCTGATCAGAGCGGGCGATCTGGTGCTCGATCTCGTGCCGAGCCTCGAATCACTTGGACCGGTGGTGCTTCGCCGGATGCTGCTGGTCGTACAGGGAATCGGTGGCGTCGAGGCACTGCCGGTCTTGTCGCGCTTCGCCGCCCTGCCAGACCTCGACATCCGAAAGCGACTCGCTCGCGCCTGGCCGGATTGCGACGCTGGTGATTACGCGCGCACAGTCCTGCACAGTATGGATCTGACCGACGTCATGGTCTGGACAGGAACGAACGAGCAGGTCAAGTCGCTCAAACACGTCGACTCACTCACTAGCCTCTGCATCTCCAGTGATCGCCCAAGCGACCCCGTGCTCCTGAACAACCTCGGACACCACCCGCGGCTCCACACTCTCAAACTGGTCGATGTGGTCTGCGCGAACGGGCTGCACGATTTGGCCAGGATTCCGCTGCGCCAACTGGACCTCCACGGGATGCCCTTGACGGACACCGAATCTCTCTTGATGCTGCCGAGCGTCGAAAAGCTGACGATCGGGCCGCTTGTGATCGACGAGGAAGCTGATCCCACCAATCTTGGTCCGACTGTCCGCCACCTCCGACTGGTCGGTGCAGGAAACCCTATGGACGCCTACGAGTCGGCAGCGGTTCGCTCGGTACCCGCCACCTGGCAGCGGCCAACGTTGACCGCGCTCCGAGGAGGCGAAGGTATCAGACACCTCAGCCTCGTCGGCTGGCCGAGCCAAGCCGAACTCGACGTAATTAGGACAATGCCCGCACTGGAAAGCTTGCACATACTGATCGCCGACGATCTCCTACGGGAACGACTCTTGAAGGGCGACCCAAGTCTGTACCGCCACCCGTCCCTTCTTGTCGGCCTAGCTCAGATCGCCGGGCAGGTGCCTAGCGGGGTGGAATTGCACCTCGGCGTCTTCAGCCCGTCACCATCACTGCCAGCCATCCACTGCGAGATGCGGTGGCACGACCACGCGTACGCCGAAGCGACCAGATCCGTGCTGACGGACCTCGGGCATCGGGGAACGGTGTTCGTCAATGGTGTCGCGATCAACCACCGAGCCCGCCCCGCATAGTGCTGGGACGCGCTTCGCGTCTCCGGCCGTTGTCGAGTCCGGCGAGGACCTTCCGCCACTGCCCAGCTTGAACGACAGCGTCGGTCCGGCCGAATTATTGGAGTCGCGCGCGGCGATCCCCTCGCCCACCGGCACCACCTCGACACAGGACTCGCCGCTGCCGTTGAAGCTGCTCTTGCGCCAAGCCGCATTCGCCAGATCCCCGTGCTTCATCTGCGCCCGAACCTTCCCTTTGGTACTGGCGATCCCGGCGATCAACGCGACCGAGTCGTCAGAGCTCTTGGCAACCCAGGCTGTCACCGTAGGTCGAATCGATGTCGTACGACTCGGTCCTCCGCATCACCGCGAACACCCCGCGCACCTACCGCGCCCAGCGGTACCAGCCGAGCAACGGCGGCTGATCGCGCACCGGAGCCCGCCCCCGGCTCGCTGTCCGGGGGCGGGCTCCGTCGTGCGTGGCGGCTGCCCTCACCCTCCGCTCAGGACGCGCCTTCCCCGACCCGCTGCCGGTCGTCGAAGAGCAGGTCGCCGTCGAGCGCCACGAGGTCGAGCGGGTGCTCGTGGACGAAGGTCATGAAGTCCGGCAGGTCGTAGGCGTCGCCGACCGCCGCGGCGACCTTCCGCAGCATCGTCCGCTTGGCGTCGACTTCCGCGCTCGGAGGGACGTGCACCATGAACACCGGCCTCGCCGGTTCCGAGCCGAGGAGCCCGTTCTGGCTCACGTCGTCGAGCGCCCACTCCCGCACGAAGATCCGCGTGTCGTCGGGAAAGGGGTAGGCCTCGTGCACGGCTTCGTAGATCGCTCGCACCATGGCCCTCTTCCGGTCCGCGCCGACTCCGGTGGGCACGTCGAGGTATCCGACAGGCATGTCGTTCTCCGTTCGATCGGGTGAGCACGACGATGGGCGGTCGGTGAGACACCCCTGTGTCAGCGTTTCCGGCGGAACCCTCCGCGCGGACCGGTGTCGGTGGGCCCGGCTAGCGTCCGGGAGCATGAACCGCACGGATCGGCTCTACGCCATCGTGGAGGACCTGCGAGCGGTCGCGCCGCGCAGGCGCAGCGCCCCCGTGAGCTGGCCGCCCGCTACGAGGTGAGCACGCGCACCATCGCCCGCGACATCGACGCGCTGACGCAGGCGGGCGTGCCGATCTACGCCGACACCGGGCGGCGCGGCGGGTACGCGGTGGACAAGGCCATGACCCTGCCGCCGCTGAACTTCACGCCCGCCGAGGCGACCGCCGTCGCGGTGGCACTCGACCGCGCCGAGGGCACCCCGTTCGCCCAGGCGGCGCGCAGTGCGATCCACAAGATCGTCACCGCGATGTCGTCGCGTGACGCCGCCGGCGCACGCGACCTGGCCGACCGGGTCCAACTGCTCGATCGACCGGCGGACGAGCCGCCGCCGGTCCCCTCGGTGATCCAGGACGCCGTCGTCGAACGCCGGGTGCTGCGGCTCACCTACCTCGACCGCGACGGTGGCCGCACCGAGCGCGAGGTCGAGCCGGTGCGGTTCGCCACGGTGCGCGGGCGGTACTGGTACCTCGTCGGCTGGTGCCGGCTGCGACAGGCCGAGCGGGCGTTCCGCGTCGACCGGATCGTCGACGCCAGAACGACCGGCGAGCCCTCACCCGCGCACCGCCACGAGGACTTCGCGCTCCGGACGTGCGACCTCGTCGACCGCACCCCGGCACTCCCGTGAGTCGGGCGATCAGCCGTTCTCGAGCCCGGCGAGGAACCTCCGCCACGGTCCGAGCTCGAACGACAGCGTCGGCCCGGCCGGGTTCTTGGAGTCGCGCGTGGATACCCCGCCACCCAGCGGCGCGACCTCGACGCAGGATTCGCCTTCCGCGCTGTAGCTGCTCTTGCGCCAGGCCAAAGTCACCCGTACCTCCTCCGTCCCTGACAGTCGGCGATCTCAGCGATCAGCCCGACCGAGTCCTCAGGGCTCATGGCCACCGCGACCAGGTGTTCGAAGCTGTCCCGAAAGCGCTCGATGTCGGTGTCAGACTCCAAAAATATCTCACCTGCCTGGCTGTCGATGTAGACCAAGTCGGTGTCCAGTGGATCATCGAAGTCCAGGATGAGGAACTGACCCGGCATCCCGAGGTGAGCGCCCGCGCTGAACGGCACGACCTGGATCGTCGTGTTCGGAGCTGTGGCCGCTTCTCCCAAGCGGTCGAGCTGGGCCAGCATGACGTCCCGGCCTCCGACCTCGTGATGCAGCGCGGCCTCGTCGATGATCGCCCAGAGCTTGATCGGCCGCTCCTGCGTCAGGACCGCCTGTCGTTCCATCCGGGTGCGCACCCGGTCCTCGACTTTGTCCGGGGATGCCGAGTAGGAGATTCCGCGAACCACCGCACGGGTGTAGTCCTCGGTCTGAAGCAAGCCGGGGACGAACATCGCCGAGTAGTGGCGGATGCCGTGAGCCTCACGCTCGAAGCTGATGTAGGTCGTGTACTCCTCACGCAGGCTTTCGTGCCAGGGCTGGATCCACCCCTCACCGGCCGACTGCTTGTAGAGCGCCTTCAGCCGGATCTGTTCGTCCGTCGGCACTCCGTACAGCTTGAGCAGCATGTCGAAGGTCCGGTACTGGGGGCGGGACCGGGCCGTCTCGATGCGGTAGAGGGTGGTGGAGTGGAGCCCGGTCCGGTCTTCCACGTCCTCCCGGCGCAGGCCGGTGCTCTCGCGAAGTCGTCTGAGCTGTCCGGCCAACCGGCGCAACCTGATGGTCGGCGTGCTCTTCTTCGCGGCCACGACGTCCGGTCCTCCCTCGATGCTGCACGAGTGCTGCACGGCGAATGCAAGGCACCTCTTTGCGTTTTTTGCGTTCCACGCCGGAGGTCGGCAGCCTTGCGGGCAGTCACGGTATCGACGACGCAGCGTAACCACCACCGCCTGGACCGGTGGGGCGAGAGGAGCACCATGACCGAGCAGGAATTCACCGCGCTGGTGCACGAAGTGGCACAGGAGGAAGCGCCGAGGCTGTTCGCCATCGTGGAGGAGCACGGCGAGCGGGAGAGCGTCCGGGTGGCGGGCTACGGCGTCGCCTTCGAGGACCGGGCCGAGGTCAGCGCGGTGGAAGGCGGCTTCCGCCTCAGCTCCCGGAGCGCGGAGAACGCGCGCGTCCTGTTCGAGATCAGCTCGCGGTCGGCGGGCACCCGGCGCGCCCACCTGGTGTGGCTCGGCTAGGGGGCCGGGTGGCGCGGCCGCGCCACCCGGCTCCGTCAGGCGACTACTTCGACGGCACCTTCGGGAACTCCTGCGTCGGGCTCTCGTCCGGCGGCGGGTCCTGGGGGTTCTTCTGCTCGGCGTTCGCCATGGTCGTTCCTCTCGTCGGTGACACGGGTGGTCGCAGGGCGGTCGGGGTGGGGGATGACCAGGACCGTGACGTCGTCACGGCTGCCGCGCGCGCGGGTCGCGGCGACCAGCTCCTCGGCGCACCGCTGCGGGTCGTCGCCGTGCTCGAGGAGCAGGTCCCGGAACTCGTCGAGGGGCAGCTTGAGGCCGTCGGAGGCGAGGACCAGCAGCCGGGCCACCGCCTCGAAGCCCTCGACGCCGTAGATCGGGACGCGACCCAGGTTGTGGCGCAGCTTGTGGTCGTGGGCGGCGGCTTCGGCCTCGGGGACGCCTTGTTGCCGCATCTCCTCGCCGAGGGTGTGCGGGGTCGTGAAGCGGCGCAGGGTGCCGTCGTCCTTGAGGCCGTAGGCGGAGCTGTCGCCGGCGTAGGCGACGCGCCAGTACCCGCCCGCTCGCACCGAGGCCACGACGATCGCCCCGTTGGGCTCGGCGCTGTCGTCGTCATCCCCCTCGGCATAAGGGATCGCGGCCGTGACGATGCCGAGCACCGGGGTCTCCCGGGCGGCGACGCGGGCGGCGACGGAGGCGGCGACGCGGGCGAAGTGGGCGACCTCCGGTGTCGAGCCCGTCCCGTCCACCACCGCCGCCGCGAACGTGCCGCGGTGCCGGTGCAGGGCGTGGGCGTCGGCGTTGAGCGGGCGGTTCGGGCCCTGGGAGGTCGCCACTCCCGGTTGGACGTGCGCGCCGAGGTCGGCCGGGTCGGTCATGGTCGGATCTTCGCGCAGTCGTCGTCACCTGTGGGGGTAGACGCGCTACACGGTCGGGGGATTCCAACTCAGCGCGACGTATCCAGCGCGCACCGTGACGCTCCTGTACGGCAGGGGGTGAACGATGACCGACCTGCTGCACCGGCACGCACGACGGCGGGAGGTGCGTCCGCCATTGCGCCGGTCCCGCGACATCCAGGGCAACGTCCTGGCCGCGTTCAACAAAGACCACCAGTTGTTCCGGTTCGTCCGCTTCACCGACGACCGGCTCGGGCGCACGTGGCTCGCCGCCATGCTCGGGCACGTCAGCGCCACCGCCGACGTGGAGGCCTTCAACGAGGTCTTCTCCCTCGGCCGCACGATGTTCGGCGGCGACCCCGAAGGGCTGACCGCCACCTGGGCGACGGTGTCGCTCACGCCCGAGGGCCTGGTCGAGCTGAGCATCAACCCCGACGCGACGCGGGAAGACCTGCGGGAGCACTTCCCGCACACCGCCGAACAAGCGGCGCGGGCCAACGGCGACACCGGCGACTCGGCCCCGGACCACTGGCTGTTCGGCCGCGCGGACCAGCGGGTCCACGCCGTGGTCACGGTCGCGTCCGACGACCCGGACCGCCTGGCGGAGACCGAGCGCAACCTGGACGTGCTCGACACCCTGCTCGGCGTCGTGACGGTCCACGAGCAGCGCGCCGCCACGCTCCCCGGTGACCGGCGCGGGCGCGAGCACTTCGGTTACCGGCACGGCATCTCGCAGCCCGGCGTGCGCGGCTTCCACCACGAGGACCCCGAACGGCCGGGTCACCGCGCCGGCCGGCCGGGAACGCTCCTGGTGGACGCGGGCGAGTTCGTCTTCGGCCACCCGGCCGAGTCGGCCCGACCGCACGCCGCCGCCTGGCTGACCGACGGCTCGATCCAGGTGGTCCGCCGCCTCACCCAGGACGTGGCCGGCTGGCAGGACGCCGTCGAGCGGCACGGCCGGGGACCGGAGCTGATCGGCAGGCACCCGGACGGCCGCCCGCTCGCCACCAGCCTGGGCCACAACGACTTCGACTACTCCGACGACCCGGCGGGCACGGCGACGCCGTGCCCGGCCCACATCCGCAAGACGAACCCGAGGTCGTTCACGCACCGCACGCCCCGGGAGCACCGGATCCTGCGCCGGGGCATCCCGTTCGGCACCGGCCCCGCCGAACCCGGTGCGGCCGACGACGGCGAGCGCGGCCTGGTGTTCGTGGCCCACTGCACGTCGTTGGCGGAGCAGTTCGAGTACATCCAGCGGACGTGGGCGCGCAACCCGGACTTCGCGCCGGGCGAGCGCGGCGCGCCCACCGGGGTCGACGCCGTGATCGGCGGCGACTTCGTGCGGACCACCGGGGCCCTGTACGCGCTGACGCCGTCGGTCAGCACCCTCAGACTGCTCGCCGCGGGTCGCGAGCTGCCCCGTTAAGGGGTGACGGGCAGTCGGTCGTGGCCGCCGTCCACGACCGGCTCCCACCCCGTCGCGTGCCGCCGCACGAGGTCCGCCGCGACCGAGTCGAACGGCCGCGCCCACACCTCCTCGTTGAACACCTCGACCTCGACGTACCCGTCGTAGCCGGTCCCGGCGACGAGCGAGGTCAGCCCGACCAGGTCGATGTGCCCGTCACCGGGCAGGCCGCGGCCCAGCAGCACGTCGGCAGGCAGCGGCGTCACCCAGTCACACACCTGGTAGGAGTGGATGCGCGGGCCGGCCCGCCGCACGTCGGCCGCCAACGCCGGGTCCCACCACACGTGCAGGGCGTCCACGACGACGCCGACCACCGACGCGGGGTAGGGCGCGGCCAGCTCCAGCGCCTGGCCCAACGTCGACACGACGCCGCGGTCGGCGCAGAACACCGGGTGCATCGGCTCCACCGCCAACCGGACACCGGCCGCCTCCGCGTACGGCGCCAGCACTTCCAGCGCCGACGCGACGCGCCCCCGTGCCGCGACGAGGTCGCGGTCCGGCACGCCGCCGGGCACCAGCACCAGGCACCCCGCGCCCAGCGCGGCGGTCTCGTCGATCGCCCGCCGGTTGTCGTCCAGCCGCTGGTCGAACCCGGTGAAGAACCCGCCGCGGCACAGCGACGAGACCTCCAGCCCCGCCGACGCGACCAGCGCGGCCGTCCGCTCCAGCCCGTGCTCGGCCACCGGGTCGCGCCACAGCCCGACCGCGCCGATCCCGTGGCGCACGCACAGGTCGACCACCTCGGGCACGGACGCCCGCTTCACCGTGGCCTGGTTCAACGAGAGCCTCACGTCAGCACGTCCAGGAGTCGTCCCCACCGCCGGGCGGCGAGGTCCGGGTCGGGCAGCAGGCCGGCGAGGTCCGCCAGCCGCAACGCCTCGCCGAGGTGCACCACGTCCCGGGCCGACTGGAGGCCGCCGACCATGCCGAACGCGTCCTGGAACCCGCCGAGCCAGGCCAGGAACACCACACCGGTCTTGTAGTAGTACGTCGGCGCGCCGAAGACGTGCCGCGACAGCGCGACCGTCGGCTCCAGCACCTCGTCGTACCGGGCGCGGTCACCGGCGTCCAACGCCCGCAACGCGGTGGACGCGGCCGGCGCGATGGCGTCGAAGATCCCCAGCAGCGCGTCGCTGTGCCCGTGCCCGTCGCCCGCGATCAGCTCCGGGTAGTGGAAGTCGTCGCCGGTGTAGCAGCGCACGCCGGCCGGCAGCGCCCGCCGCAACCCGACCTCGTGCGAGGCGTCCAGCAGCGACACCTTCACGCCGTCGACCTTGTCCGGGTAGGCCTTGATCAGGTCCAGGAAGTGCCCGGTCGCCGTCGGCACGTCCGACGAGCCCCAGTAGCCCTCCAGCGCCGGGTCGAACGCCGTGCCGAGCCAGTGCAGGACCACCGGCTGGTCGACCTCCTCCAGCAGCGCGCCGTAGACCTTCTGGTAGTCCTCGGGCCCGCGCGCCTGCGCCGCCAGCTTGCGGCTGCACATCAGGATCGGCTGCGCGCCCGCCTCGACGACGGCCGCCAACTGCTCCCGGTACGCCGTCAACGGGTCCGCGGTGTCGTGGTCGGTGCCCACGCCTGCCGCCAGCCTCCCGGAGGCGATCGAGGCGCTGCGCCGGATCAGCTCCAGCGCCGTGTCCCAGTCCAGGCCCATGCCGCGCTGCGCGGTGTCCATGGCCTCGGCGACGCCGAAACCGTGCTCCCACAACCGCACGCGGTAGGCCAGGGTGGCGTCCCAGTCCAGCACGGCGGGCGCGCCGGGGCCGTTGCCGCCGAACGGGTCCGCGACCACGTGCGCCGCCGCGAACGCCACCCGCGAGGTGAACGCGCCGGTGTCCCACGCCCTCGGCGGGGACAGCTCGTGCTCGCGGAACGCGCCGTCCCGGCCGGGCAGCCGCACGGAGGTCATGCCGGCACCTCGATCCGGCGGCCGGTGCGGGAGGACTCCAGGCCCAGCGCGGCCAGCCGCACCGTGCGCACGCCGGAGTGGAAGTCGTGCGCGAACGGCGCGTCGACGGCGACGTGCCTGAGGAACTCGCCCCACTGCACCATGAACCCGTTGTCGAACACCTCGTTGTCCGGGACCTCCTGCCACAGCGACCGGAAGTCGATCGACGAGGGCACGTCCGGGTCCCACACCGGCTTGGGCGTGATCTCCCGCGACTGCACCTTGCAGTTGCGCAGCCCGGCCACCGCGCTGCCGTGCGTGCCGTCCACTTGGAACTCGACCAGCTCGTCGCGGTTGACCCGGGTCGCCCAGGACGAGTTCACCTGCGCCACCACGCCGCCGGTCATCTCGAAGATCGCGTACGCCGCGTCGTCGGCCGTCGCCGCGTACGGCGCGCCGTTCTCGTCCCACCTCGTCGGCACGTGCGTGACGGCCCGCGCGGTCACCGCCTCCACCGGGCCGAGCAGCCCTTCCAGCAGGTAGCTCCAGTGGCAGAACATGTCCACCACGATCCCGCCGCCGTCCTCGGCGCGGTAGTTCCACGACGGCCGCTGCGCCGCCTGCCAGTCGCCCTCGAACACCCAGTAGCCGAACTCGCCGCGCACGGACAGCACGCGGCCGAAGAAGCCGCCGTCCAGCAGGCGCTTGAGCTTGCGGATGCCGGGCAGGTAGAGCTTGTCGGCCACCACCCCGTGCTTCACGCCCGCCGCGTCGGCGTGCCGGGCCAGCTCCAGCACCTCCTCGGGCGTGGCCGCGACCGGCTTCTCGCTGTAGACGTGCTTGCCCGCGTCGATCGCCGCGGTGAGCGAGGCGGCATGCGCGGACGTGACCTGGCCCTCGAAGTAGACCGACACGTCCGGGTCGCCGAGCGCCGCGTCGAGGTCGGTGGTCCAGCGCGGGAGGTCGTGCCGCTCGGCGATCTCCTTCAGCTTCGCGGAGTTGCGGCCGACCAGCAGCGGCTCGGGGACCAGCACGTCGTCACCGACCCGGATCCCGCCGCGCTCGCGGAGGGCCAGGATCGACCGGACGAGGTGCTGCCGGTACCCCATCCGCCCCGTGACCCCGTTCAACGCGACGCCGATCGTGCGCACCGCCATGCGTACACCCCGCTCAAGTTCGTGGAAAGCGCTTTCCAACACGCTACGGTCGGCTCCTCGCGGACGTCAACCTCCCGGTGGGATCGGCGACGGTCCGCGAGGGGCGTCCCGCGTGCTCCCCCGACCTCAGCCCCGGAGGCCGAGGTGGAGGCCGCCACTGGCGTCGAGGACCTGGCCGGTGATCCACCGCGCGTCGTCGGAGGCGAGGAAGGCGACGACGTCGGCCACGTCCTCCGCCCGACCGAGGCGGTCGAGCGCGGTCTGGCCGGTGATGAACTCCGTGAGCCCAGGGGCGTCGAAGACGGCCCCGTTCACGTCGGTCCGAGTGGCGCCGGGAGCGACCGCGTTGACCGTGATCCCGCGGGTGCCGAGGGCGCCGGCCAGGGTGAGGGTCATCGTCTCCAGGGCGCCCTTGCCCATGGCGAAGGACGTCTGGCCGGGGTTGGCCACCCTGGTGGCGACCGAGGTCAGGGTGATGATCCGGCCGCCGTCGCGCAGCAGCGGCAGCGCCCGCTGGACGAGGAAGTACGGCGCCTTGACGTTGACCGCGAAGAGGTGGTCGAACCGCTCGGGGGTGTCCGTCGCGATCGGACCGGCCGGCGGCGCGGCGGCGTTGTTGACCAGGATGTCCAGCCCCCGCCCGGCCAGCCCGCTTTCCAGGCCGGCCATCAGGGTGTCGACATCGCCTTCCACGCCCAGCTCCGCCCGGACCGCGAAGGCGCGCCCACCGGCCGCCTCGATCGCGGCGACCGTCTCCTCCGCCGCCGACTCGCCGCTGCCGTAGTGCACGGCGACGTCCGCGCCGTCGGCGGCGAGGCGTCGGGCGATGGCCCGCCCGATGCCACGCGACGCCCCGGTCACCAGCGCGGTCCTGCCTGCCAGCCTGCCCATGCCCACTCCTGAATGTTAGTTACTCCCTAGTTGGTAGTTACTACCATAACGGTATCGTCTCCCGCATGAACGGGCCGAACCTGCGCGAACGCCGGCGGGCGGAGACCCGACGCCTGATCCAGTCGCGGGCCATGCGGCTGTTCGTCGAGCACGGCTACGACGCGACCACCGTCACCGACGTCGCGCGGGCGTCCGGCGTCTCGCCGATGACCGTCTACCGGCACTTCCCGACCAAGGAAGACCTGGTGCTCCACGACCGGTACGACGACCTCCTCGCGGAGCGGGTCGCGGCCCGGCCGGCCGACGAGCCCGTCGTGCTCCGGATCGGGCGGACCCTGGTGGACGCGACCCGCTCCCTCGTCGGACCCGCCGAGGGCGCCCCGTCGGCGGAACGCGACCTGCTCCTCGCCCGCCTCCGGCTGATGGTCGACACGCCCGCCCTGCGCGCCCGCCACCTGGACAGCCAGTACGCCACGCAGAAGGCCGTCGTCGACGCGGTGCTCGGCGACACGCCGGACCCGGAGGCGGAGTTCCGCGCGCAGGCCGCGGCGGGCGCCTGCCTGGCCGCCCTGCACGTCGCCCTGGTGCGGTGGGCCCGGGAGGACGGCCGCCCGGACCTGCCCGGCCTGATCGCCGCCGCGCTCGCCGCCGCGTTCGACGACGACTTCGGCTGACCGCCCACCGGTCGGCCCCGAGCGCCCACCGGGGGCCCGACCTGGCGAACTCCCGCCCGCCCCGCCCGGCGAAACGGCTAGTCTCGCCCGACCAGGAACGCGAAGGAGGCGGCGTTGACGTCGCGGCAGGTCACGCTGGCGGAAGTGGCGAAGCACGCGGGCGTGTCGCTCGCCACCGCGTCACGCGTGCTCAACGGCAGCACCCGGCAGGTCAGCGAAGAGCTGCGCGAACGCGTGCTCGGCACCGCGCGCAGGCTCGGCTACCTGCCCAACGCCTCGGCGCAGGCGCTGGCCCGCAACTCCAGCGTGCTGGTGGGCCTGGTCGTGCACGACATCGCCGACCCCTACTTCTCCAGCATCGCCGCCGGTGTGACGAGGATCGCCGAGGACGCCGGGCTGGTCGTCGTGCTCGGCACGACCGGCCGCGACCCGCGCCGCGAGGTGGAGCTGGTCAACACGCTGCGCGCGCACCGGGCCCGTGCCCTGGTGATCGCGGGCAGCCGCACCACCGACCGGTCGGCGTCACGGCTGCTGGCCGAGGAGATCACCGCGTTCACCGCGCAGGGCGGCCGGGTGGCGTGCGTCTCCCAGGCCAAGCTCGGCACGGACACGGTGGTGCCCGCGAACCGCTCCGGCGCCCGTGCGCTGGCGCGCAAGCTGGCCGCGCTCGGCCACCGCCGGTTCGCCGTGCTGGCCGGGCCGCCGGACCTGCTGGTGGCGCGCGACCGGCTGGCCGGGTTCAAGGCGGGACTGGCCGACGAAGGGCTGGAGCTGCCCGACGCCAACGTGATCGCGAGCGGTTTCACCCGGGACGGCGGGCACGCGGCCGTGGCCGACCTGATCGCCGCGCGCACCGGCGCGACCTGCGTGTTCGCCGTGAACGACGTGATGGCGCTCGGCGCGATGGCGGGCTTGCGCGAACACGGCCTGCGGGTGCCGGAGGACGTCTCGGTCGCCGGGTTCGACGACATCCCCACCCTGCGCGACCTGGTGCCGGCGCTGAGCACCGTGCGCCTGCCGCTGGAGGAGATGGGCGAACGGGCGGCACGGCTGGTGCTCGACGACGTGGTGGCCTCCCCGCGCACGGTCCGGGTCGCCGGCGAGGTCGTGCTCCGGGCGTCGACTTCGCAACCCAGCGGTATCGGACTGCGCTGACCGGTGATTACGCTCTATTCTGGACTCCGTTCGACCACCCCTCACGAGGAGTGATCCCTTCCGTGCGCGACGCGCAGTCACCGGGCTGCAGTACCGAGCCGGGTCCGATACCCGGCTGCCAGCCCCGCCCCGCCCACCACCGGTGGGTCCGATGACCATCCTGTTCAGCCTGCTCGGCCTCGGCGCCGTCGTGCTCCTCACCGTCGGCACGTTCATCGCGGTCGCCGCCGAGTTCTCCCTGACCGCCCTGGAGCGCAGCACGGTCGAGGCGCACGTCGCCCAAGTGGGTGACGCCAAGGCGCGGACCGTGGAGAAGGCGCACCGGTCGCTGTCCTTCCAGCTCTCCGGCTCGCAGCTGGCGATCACCATCACCACGCTGATCACCGGCTACATCGCCGAACCCGCCATCGCGCAGCTCATCTCCCCCGCGCTGACCGGCGCCGGCGTGCCCGCGTCGGTGGCCGGGCCGATCGCGTTGACGCTGGCGCTGGCGCTGGCCACGTCGCTGTCGATGGTGTTCGGCGAGCTGGTGCCGAAGAACCTCGCCATCGCCAAGCCGCTGGCGACCGCACGTGCCGTCGCGGGCGTGCAGGCCGGGTTCTCCGCGGTGTTCAAGTGGCTGATCACCCTGCTGAACGGCACCGCGAACTGGCTGGTGCGCAGGCTCGGCGTCGAGCCCGCGGAGGAGCTGGCCTCGGCCCGCTCGCCGCAGGAGCTGGGCGCGCTGATCCGCTCCAGCGCCGAGCAGGGCACCATCGACCCGAGCACCGCGACCCTGCTGGACCGCTCGCTGCGGTTCGGCGACCGCACGGCGGAGGAGCTGATGACGCCGCGCGTGCGGGTCGAGTCGCTGCGCTCGGACGCGACCGTGCTCGACCTGGTCGCCAAGGCGCGGGAGACGGGGTTCTCCCGGTTCCCGGTCTACACCGGCGACCTGGACGAGGTGCGCGGGATCGTGCACGTCAAGCAGGCGTTCGGCGTGCCCCGCTCGCAGCGGGCGACCACGCCGGTGTCGGCGCTGACCAGGCCGGTGCAGACGGTGCCCGCCACCTTGGAGGGCGACGCGCTGCTGGACCGGCTGCGCGCCTCCGGGCTGCAGACGGCGCTGGTCGTCGACGAGTACGGCGGCACGGCGGGCCTGGTCACCCTGGAGGACCTGGTCGAGGAGATCGTCGGCGACGTGCGGGACGAGCACGACCGGCGGGAGACCTCGCCGGTGCGGCGGCTCGGCGGCGAGGCGTGGCTGGTGTCCGGGCTGCTGCGCGACGACGAGATCGCCGAGGCGACCGGGTTCCGGATGCCCGAGGGCGACTACGAGACCGTCGCGGGCCTGGTGCTGGCCACCCTGGGCCGGATCCCCGACGCGGGTGACGAGATCCGGGTGGACGACTGGCGGATCACCGTGGTGCAGATGGACCGGCACCGGATCGCCGAGCTGAGGGTGGCCCGGGTCGACCCGGCGACCTCCGACCACTCGGGGGTGTCGCGATGATCGTGCTGGTGATCATGCTGCTGCTGGCGGGCAACGCGTTCTTCGTCGGCGCCGAGTTCGCCATCATCACCGCCCGGCGGGACCGGCTGGAGGCGTTGGCCGACACGGGCAGCAGCCGGGCGCGCACGGTGATCAAGGCCGGCCGCGAGCTGCCGCTGCTGATCGCGGGCGCGCAGCTGGGCATCACGCTGTGCTCGCTCGGCCTGGGCGCGCTGGGCGAGCCGGCGGTGGCGGCGCTGCTGGAGGCGCCGTTCCACGGCGTCGGCATCCCGGACGCGGTGCGGCACGGCGTGGCGTTCGCGCTGGCGCTGATCATCGTGGTGGCGCTGCACACCGTGCTGGGCGAGATGGTGCCGAAGAACCTGGCCATCGCGGGTCCCGAGCGCACCGCGCTGCTGCTGGTGCCCGCGCACTACTGGTTCTGCCGGCTGGTCGCGCCGCTGCTGCGCGGGTTCACCGTGGTGTCGACGGCGGTGCTGAAGCTGGTCGGCGTGACGCCGAGGGACGAGCTGGAGTCGGCCTACACGCGCGACGAGCTGGCCCTGCTGATCGGGCAGTCGCGGCAGGAGGGCCTGCTGGAGGACTCCGAGCACCGGCGGCTGACGCAGACGCTGTCGTCGGCCGAGCGGACCGTGGCCGACGTGCTGGTGCCGCTGGACCGGATCACGTCGGTGCCGTCGCGGCCGACCATGGAGGAGGTGGAGGCCGCCGTGTCGGCCACCGGCTTCTCGCGGTTCCCGGTGCGCGAGGACGACCGGCTGATCGGCTACCTGCACGTGAAGGACGTGCTGGACCTGGCGCACGCCGACCCGTCGACGCGGGTGCCGCCGGGCCGGGTCCGCGGCCTGCCGCGGGTGCCGGTGGACGCGAGCCTGGACGACGCGGTGGCGGCGCTGCGGCGCTCGCAGAGCCACCTGGCGCAGGCCGTGTCGGCCGACGGCGTCGTGCGCGGCCTGGTGGCGTTGGAGGACCTGGTCGAGGAGTACGTCGGCACCGTCCGCGACGGCACGCACGTCCGCCGCGAGCTGTGACGGGGTGGCGCGGGTGCCGTGATTCCGGCCCCGCGCCACGCCCGTCCGCCTAAGGTTCTCGCCGTGATCAACGACCGCTTCGAGATCGTCGACGCGACCACCCGCATGGCGTGGTTCGCCGACCGCCGCGACTGGGACGCCCTGCTCACCGTGTTCGCCGACGAGGTGGACCTCGACTACACCAGCCTCACCGGCGGCGAGCCCGCCCGGCTCGCGGCCGCCGACGTCGTCGCCGGGTGGCGCGCCGGGCTCGGCGGCCTCGACGCGACGCAGCACCTGGTGTCCAACCACCTGGTCGACGTCGACGGCGACCGGGCCGTGGTGACCGCCCAGTTCCAGGCCGTGCACGTGCTGGCGAACCCGCACGGCGACCCGACCTGGACCCTGGGCGGCCACTACCGCTTCGGCCTCGTGCGCGCCGACGGCGGCTGGCGCATCGACGCGATCACCATGACCACGACGTGGGCCACGGGCAATCAGCACATCATGACGCTGGCCTCACAGCGGGCAAGCTGACGTACTCGCGCTCCTCCGGCAGTTCCGCCAACGGCGGCACGCTGACCAACTCGAGGTCCTGGTCGGCGGCGCGGTCGAGGGCCGTCACGATCCACGCCTCGAAGTCGGCGTTGGCGGCCATCGCGGCCCGCCGCCACCGGTCCACCGCGTCGCTGCCCGGGTTGACCCGCGGCATCACCACCCGCTCGGACCTCGCGCCCGGGTCGCGGCTCTCCCGCAACGCCCGCCGCAGCGCCGTGCGCGACCAGCCTTCCCGCTGGGCTCGGTCGAGCCACTCGTCCTGCTCGGCCGGCGGCAGCGCGGCCACCTCGGCGTGGTGCTGGAACGGCAGGCCCTGACGACGCCGTGACGGCTCGAACTTCCGCGCGATCCACGCGTAGTTGCGCAGCGTCTGGTAGTCCAGCCCCACGGCCTCGACCGCCCGGCGGTACCTGTCCGTGTACTTGTCCTGCCCGAAGACCAGCCAGTCACCCAGGTACCAGGCCGACGAGCTGGCGATGCGGGAGATCCGCTGACCCGCCTGCTCCCACGTCTCGAACGTGACGTCCCGAGGGAACGCCAGCCCCACCGGCGTGGTGAGGATCCGGCCTTCGACCGCGCCGCCGGGACGACGGCGCTGCACTGCGTTCACCTTGTCCACTTGCTCCCCCTGATCAGCTTATGGGTGTTCTTGTTACTCCAGGGGGCCTCACACACCGGTCAACTTCCGCTCACACCGTGAACCCGATCGGGCCGGGCGGCGGATAACGGGTGACCGCCCTTCACCGGGAACCAGCCGGAAAGGCCACCATGACACCCACCGACGCCGAGATCATCGACCGGTCGCGGCACGAGCCGGACGCCTTCGCGGCGATCTTCGACCGGCACGCGCCGCACATCCGGCGGTACCTCGAGCGCAGGCTCGGCGCGCAGGTCGCGGACGACCTCGTGGCCGAGACGTTCCTGACCGCGTTCGACAAGCGGCAGCGCTACGACCCGGCCAGACCGGACGCCCGGCCGTGGCTGTACGGCATCGCGACCAACCTCGTCGGACAGCACCGCAGGCACGAGGCGCGCCGTTACCGGGAGCGTTCGGCGGACCTCGCCGAGCACGACCACTCGGACCGCGTCGCCGCCGAGGTGACCGCGTGGGCCGTGCGGTCGCGGCTGGCGGGCGCGCTGGACGGGCTGTCCGCCGAGGACCGCGACGTGCTGCTGCTCGTGGCGTGGGAACAGCTGGGCTACGAGGAGGTCGCGGCGGCGCTGACGATCCCCGTCGGCACGGTGCGGTCCCGCTTGCACCGGGCCCGGCGCAAGGTCAGGGAGGCGTTGGGCGGGCGGAACCCCACCGAGGTCGAGGAGTTGCTGAACAATGGATGACCTGCAGCTTTTGCGCGAACTGGGCGACGAGACGCCGTTGCCGGACGAGGCGGCGCTGGCGCCCGCGCGGGCGGCGTTGCTGGCCGGCATCGCCGAACGGGGCACGGTGCGGCTGCGCAAGCGCCGGTCCAGGTACTCGCTGGTCGGCGCGTCGGCGATCGGCCTGGCGGCGGCCGTGGCGGCGACGATCACGCTGCTGCCCTCCGGTCAGCCCGCGCCGGGTGGCCAGGCGTTGACCACGTCCACGACGTCCCCGGTGGCCGAGCCGGTGACCGACCCCGTGCGGCTGCTGGCGTTCGCCGCCAGGGCGGCCCGCGCCGATCCGTCCGCGCCGCCCCGCCCGGACCAGTTCGTGTACACGCGCAGCGAGGCGGGCCCGGAGCCGGCCCGGGAGATCTGGCTGTCGGTCGACGGCACCCACGACGGCCTGCTCAAGCACCCCGACGGCACGACGTCCCGGTTCCCGGGGTGCGTGAACGGGCAGCAGGAGGTCTTCAAGGATCCTGCCGTGGTGCTCGGCACGGAGCCGTGCGAGCCGCGCCCGGCGTACCGGTCCGACCTGCCGACCGACGTGGACGGGATGCTGGCCTACCTCGACGCGAACGCCAGCGGCGAGCCGGGCAGCGTCAACGCGCGCGGCAAGGACGTCCTCGGCCTGATCAACGAGTCGCTCCTGCCGCCGTTGAGCAGGGCGGCGCTGTACGAGGCGGCGGCTCGCGTGCCGGGGCTGACGGTGGTGGCGGACGCTCGTGACGCGGCGGGTCGGCCGGGGGTCGGCATCACGTGGCCCGTGCCGCCGGGTTCGTCGCCGAAGGCCAAGCCGGTGGTGATCGTGTTCGACGCGAAGACCTACGAGCTGCTCGGCACGAACTTCCACGCCATCACCGCGCGGGCAGTGGTGGACCAGGTGGGGCAGCTGCCGTGACCCCGCGGGTGGGACCGGTCCGCCGGGGCGCGCCCGGTCCCACCCGACTACGGTTGGTCACGTGGATCCGCGTGAGGATGACGACGAGGACGACTTCGACCCCGATGAGGACGAGGACGGGTTCGACGACGATGACGTCGAGGACGAGGACGACCTGTTCGGCGTGACCTCGGAACCCCGCACCATCTGCCACCTGTGCGGCGGGGCGGGGTTCATCGCCAACCCGACCTCCGCCGTGATCGGGGGCACCCCGCGAACCGTCGACAACGGCCGCGAGTGCCCACACTGCGTGGGCGCCCGCAAATTCCCAGGCCTGATCCCCCCGCTCTAACCGACCGCCTCAAATTGTCAGACCTCGCCGGCAAAATAAAAACAGGGGTCCCCTTGCCGGGGACGCCTGCGCAGCCCACCCAACACCAGCCCCAGGCACCGTCCACTGACACGCCCTTCCCCAAAAGGAAGGGCTTCGTGTCATCCCGCCGACCTGGCTCCGCCCTACCGCGCGTGTCAAGGGGGGCGCTGTTCACCGATGCCCGCACTGTCCACTGATGTCGCCCCCCTTGATACGTGTGGTAGCCCGTAGGGAGGTCGGTGGGATGACACGAAACCCGACCCACAACGGACCCGCCGCCGAACTACCCACCGGCCCGTCATCCTGCTGATCTGCCCGTCCGGCGAGGACTCTTTCCCTTTCCGATTCCCTTTCCGACCACGCAACGTGCCGCTCCCGCACTGAGCGGAGTCATCTCGCCGTCCGGAACACGACCTAGGCGTGACCGACTTCCTGCCCCTTCCCCTTCCCCTTCCCCTTCCCCTGCCCCTGATCTTCACCGCTCTTCACCTCACCCGCCGCCACCAACTCCGCCTCCCTGAACGCCCTCGGCGAGAGGCCGCGCCACGCGGTGATCAGGGCGCCGACCTGGATCACCGCGGCCATCACCCACACCGCGCGCAACCCGAACCCCGCGGCGACGAAACCGCCCGCCAGCGCGCCCAGCGGCGTCAGTCCCCACGCCAGCGCACGATGGCTGGTGAGCACCCGCCCGAGCAGCGCGGACGGCGTGAAGAGCTGCCGGCTGGACTGCGAGCAGACGTTCCACACCATCACGATCGCCGACTGCACGAACATCACCGCCCCGATCGCCCACGCCCACGGCGGCAGCACGACGAACAGCGCGACGGTCACCACCATCCCGACCTGGGCGAGCCGCATCGACCACGCGTACCCGAGCCGGTGCACCACCCGGGCGACCACGAACGACGACGCCACCCACCCGGCCGCCATCGCCGCCTGCATCACGCCGTAGCCGACCGCGCCGAGCCCCAGCAACTCCTTGGCGTACAGCACGAACATCGACATCGTGGCGCTCGCCGCGAACGACCCGAGCGCCACCGCCACCGTGATCGACAACAGCAGCCGCGTGCGGACCAGGAACCTCAACCCCTCACCGATGTCACGCAACGGGTGCTTCTTCGCCGACGCTTCCCCCGCCCCCGCCCCCGCCCCCGCCCCCGACACCGTCCCCGCCCCGGACACCGCCCCCGACACCCGAGCCGAACGCAGCCCCCGGACCAGCAACAACGCCACCACAGCGGCCACGACGGCGACCCAAGCGGGCGTGCCGAGGCCGAACGCCACCAGGAAACCCGCCACCGGCGGCACGGCGAACTGCACCACGCCCCGGTCGATCACGATCAGCCGCGTGTTCGCCGCCGCCAACCGCCCCTGCTCCACCACCTCGGGCACCAACGCGCCCGTCGTGCCGTCACCGAGCACCTGCGCCGACGTCACCACGAACGCCACGACCACCAGCAGCGGCAGGCTCAACGCGTCCGTCACGCCCGCCACCGCGATCGACAGCGCCGCGCACCCCTGCACCGCGTACGCCCACGTCAGCATGGCGCTGCGCCGCACCCGGTCGATCAGCACGCCCGCCACCAGCGAGAACAACAGCCACGGCGACTGGCCGACCACGTTGACCAGCGACAGCTGCCGCGGGTCGGACGTGATCGTCGCCGCGATCCACGGCAACACCGACAACATCAGGCCTTCGGCCACCGAACCGGACACCACGACGGCCTGCAGCCGCACCCACCCCCTGGACATGGTCCACACCCTGCCAACATGTGCCGACAACGCCAGTCCTTTTAGCGTGTAGTGCACCCATGCAAAAAACGCCACCGAATCGCGCGGACCAAACACCGCCTGCTCAACTTCACCTGAGACCAGTCCCGCCCAGCAGCCCACCGCCAGGTCCCACCGACCCGCACCGAACGTGAGTCGATCTCGTCACGCACCGGGCTCGGACCGACCCCCGCCCGACCCGAAGTACCCTGTCATCTCGTGGGGGTCGTTTTGTCGCAATCGGAGTGGACCGCGCGCCGTGACGCGCACGCGGCCCGGATGAGGCGCTGGACCGGGCCGCACCACGAGCGCAAGGCCGCCGGCCGCAAGCACCCGGTGCTGGACTTCCTGTTCTCCTACTACTCGCACCGCCCGTCACGGCTGGAGCGCTGGCACCCCGGCCCCGGCGTGGTCCTCGAAGGCGACGCCGCCCTCGCCTACCTGAAGTGGCCCGTCTACCGGCGCACCACCGACGGCGTGACGCTGGACGTCGAGGCGTTCGCACGGGAACGGGCCAACACGATCGAGTTCGCCGGCCGCCTGCTCACCGCGACCGCCGGCCGCGCGCCCCGGCTCGGCTGCTTCGGGCTGCACGAGTGGGCGATGGTCTACCGGCAGCGGCCGGAGCAGGTGCGGCACGACGCGTGGCCGTTGCGGCTGGGCAGCGAGGGCACCGACCGGGTGGTCGAGTCGCACCGGGTGCAGTGCGGGCACTTCGACGCGTTCCGCTTCTTCACCCCGGACGCACGGCCGCGCAACGCGGTGCAGCCGACCCGCGAGACGCAGGTCGAACTGGAGCAGCCGGGCTGCCTGCACGCGAACATGGACCTGTTCAAGTGGGCCTACAAGCTCGACCCGGCCACGCCGTCGGAGCTGGTCGCGGACTGCTTCGAGCTGGCCGTGCGGATCCGCGAGCTGGACATGCGGGCCAGCCCGTACGACCTGGCCGACCTCGGCTACGAGCCGGTGCCGATCGAGACCGCCGAGGGCCGCGCCGAGTACGTCCGGCGGCAGAGCGCGTTCGCCGAGGCCGCCGCGCCGCTGAGGGCCAGGCTGATCGAGCTGAGCCGCGTGCTCGCGACGGCGGCCGTCGCCGCTCGATGACCTGGAGTAACTTCACCCGATCCGCAGACGTCACCTGTTAGCGTGACGCCGGTCGGGATTCGCCAGCCGTATCCGGTCGGACGCTGAGAGGGAAGACGATGTCTCGACACCGCGCGCTGCGGACGAAGGTGCGGCGCGGCATCGCGACGTGGCCCGTGGCCATCGTCGGCTTGGTGGTCCTCATCGTGCTCGGGTGGCTCGGCTGGAACTGGGTCGGCGGGCTGGTGGAACGCCGTGCCGCGGCCCAGGCGGGCGACTGCCACGAGGGCCAGGCGCTGCTCCGGGTCTCCTCGACGCCCAGCGTCGCCGAGGCGGTCAAGCAGGTCGCCGAGGCGTGGAGCAGGCAGCGGCCCGTCGTCTACGACCACTGCATCGAGATCGAGGTGCAGTCGATCGACTCCGAGGTCGTGCTGCACGGCCTCACCCAGGGCTGGGACACCGCCAAGATCGGCGAACGGCCGCACGCGTGGGTCACCGACTCGATGCTGTGGGCCAACCGCCTCGCCGCGCAGAACGCCGCCCTGCTCGGCGCGGTTCCCGAGTCGATCGCGGCCAGCCCCGTGCTGCTCGCCCTGCCCCAGGACGCGGCGCAGGCGGTGCAGTCCGGCTCCGGGTTCCGCTGGACCGACCTGCCCGACCTCGCGGGCGCGGCGGACGGCTGGGGCCGGTTCGGCCACCCCGAGTGGGGCCGGTTCACCGTCGCCATGCCCGACCCGACCGCGAGCACGGCGACCGCGATGGCCGTGCAGGCGGCGCTGGCGGGCGCGAGCCCCGAGGGCAAGGGCCCCGTCACCACCGAGATGCTGGCGCTGGAACCGGTGAAGAGCACGATGAGCCGGCTGTCGGCGTCCAAGCCCGAGCACACGCCCGCGAGCACGTGGGAGGCGTTGAAGGCGCTGTCCGACGGCGACGCGGTGAACGCGGCCGGGTACAGCGCGGTGCCGGTGTTCGAGGTGGACCTGTACCGGCACAACACCGGCAAGGACAGCGGCACGGCGCCGTCGCAGCCCCTGTACGGGGTGGCGGCGGGCGGGCCGACGCCGATCGCGGACTTCCCGTTCGTGCCGCTGGCCGGCGACTGGGTCGGCGAGGCCCAGGTGCGCGCGGCCCAGGCGTTCCGGGAGTTCCTGCGCGAGCCGGACCAGCAGAAGATCCTGGCGGGCGCGGGCCTGCGGGTCGAGGCGACCACCGAGCGGCCCAAGCCGTCGCCCGGCATCCGCTGGGCCGCCGTCACCGACACGCTCACCTCCGCCGACGCCAACACGACGCAGCAGATCTCGGCCGCGTGGGCGACCGCCGACAACGGCCAGGTCGTCACCGTGCTGGTGGACACGTCGAAGTCGATGGAGGAGCCGGGCGGCGAGGGCCGCAGCCGGATGGACTGGGTGAAGCAGGCGCTGTCCGGGCAGGTCAACCGGTCGGTGTCCGGGTCGCTCGGGCTGTGGGAGTTCTCCCGGCAGCTCGACGGCGACAAGCCGTACCGGCAGCTCGTCGCCACCGGACCGGTCGCCACCCAGCGGCAGGCGCTGCTGGACGGCGTCGCCGAGCTGGAGCCCCGCAGCGCCACGCAGCTCTACACCAGCGTGCTCGCGCTGTACGAGCGGGTGCTGGCCGACTACCAGGACGGCAAGCGCAACCGGATCGTGGTGCTCACCGACGGCGTGAACGACGGCGGGCTGACGTTCGAGGAGCTGACGTCGCGGCTCGCGTCGCTCAAGCAGCCGGGCAAGGACATCGCGATCAGCGTCATCGCGCTCGGTCCCGACCCGGAACGCGCGCCGCTGTCGGAGCTGGCCCGGTCCACCGGCGGCACGCTGTCGGTGGTCGAGGACGGCCGCGGCGTGGACGCCGCCCTCGGCCAGCTCCTCTCGGCCGACTGATCTCCGCCGACTGATCTCCGCCGACTGATCGCGGCCGACTGATCGCGGCCGAAGCGGCTGGGCCGGCCTCGACGGCTGCTCACGGCGACCGGGACCACGCGCCTCGGCACTCGAACGGCCGCAGCCGTCGCCGCGGTGACCCCATTTCCGCGAACGACGGCTGCGGCGCGTGGCGACATCGCGTCGAATTGCGCCGATCGACGGACCTGACCGCGCCATTCGACCTGTTAAATTCACACCAGACGCATTTCCGATCTTTCCCGGAATCGGATCACCCCTGGCCGGTGGCCGTAATCTGATCGTTTCCGCGCTGATCAATCGCGGTCCGACCCGGTTGATCGGCGCCCAATGGTCTCGTAACTTCGAGTGCTTCGACGTCCCTGCACAACGTCGAGATCCCTGCACACGAAAGGACGAACAAGGTGAGGAAACTCTTCTTGGCGCCTGCCCTGCTGGCGCTGGTGCTCGCCGTTCTCGTGGCGCCGAGCTCGCAAAGCGCGTTCACCGTGGAAGGGCACGGCACCAGTGCCGTGGAATTGGCGGCGGCGCCTGCCGAGGTGCTGTCCGAAGGTCCCACGGCGGCGGCGTGGCCCGTGCCGAACCCCCGGACGTACCGCATCCTCAGCTCCTGCTCGCCGTACGCGTCGGCGATCCGCACCGGCGCGCGGGCGTGGAGCGGGCTGACCGAGAGCTCCAGCGGCACCCCGGTCGAGTGCCGCAACGGCTACATCACCGACTGCGGCGGCGGCAGTCGGGTGGTCGGCTGCAACTGGGGCGCGGGCCAGCGGATCGCGCTCTACATGGGCGGCGTGAACGACGACGCCCTCCTGGCCGCCCACGAGTTCGGCCACAACTGGTACGGCCACTCGTCCTACCAGTGCGCCGGCTGGGGCAGCGCCGCGCAGGTGATGGCGCCGGCCATCTGCAACTACAGCAACGCCACGACGATCGATTGACCCGGAAGGCGCGTCCCCGCCGGGGCGCGCCTCCCTCCCGGTCAGCACCCGCCAGCGCCCTCCAACGCCCGTCAACGCCCGCCAGCGCCCGCCAGCGCCCGTCAACGCCGATCAGCAACCACCAGCGCCGGCCGGCGACCGTCAGCGCTGGTAGACGGCGGCCATCGCCGCGATCCGGGCGATGACGCGTTCGCGCAGCTCCGGCGGCTCCACCACGTCCACCTCGGGCCCGAGGCGCAGCAGGTCCACCAGCGCGTGGTCCAGCGACTCGACCGGCACCCGGACGGTCGTCCACTCCCCCTCCGGTTCCACGCCCTCCAACTCCCGGGCGGCGACGAGGCCGAGCAGGACCCGGGCGCCGCGCAGCCCGTCCGGCGTCATCCGGACCGTGACCCGCATCGGGTACATCCGCTCCTCGAACCGCTCCGACCAGCCGGCCCAGTACTCGACCAGGTCGAACCCCTCGGGCCGGTCGAACGGCTCGTCCAGCGCGGTCAGCTCCAGCACCCGCGAGACCCGGTACGTGCGCAGGCCGTCCGTCCGGGCGACGAGGTACCAGGTGCCGGCCTTGAGCACGAGCCCGAGCGGCTCGACCGTCCGCTCCACCTCGACCCCCGCCCACCGCACGTACCGGATCCGCAGCCGCCGCTGCTGCCACACCGCCTCCGCGATCTCGGCCACGTGCGGCGTCCCCTCGTTGCCGCGGAACCAGCCGGGCGCGTCCAGGTGGAACCTCTCCCGGACCCGCGACGCCCGCGACCGCAGCTCCGGCGGGAGCGCGGCGAGCACCTTGAGCTGCGCCGCCGCCACCACCGCGCCCAACCCGAGTTCCGCCGCCGGGCCGGGCATACCCGCCAGGAACAGCGAGTCGGCCTCCTCGGTGGTCAACCCCGTCAGCCGGGTGCGGTACCCGTCGACCAGCCGGTAGCCACCCGCCGGCCCGCGGTCGGCGTACACGGGCACGCCGGACGCGCCGAGCGCCTCCACGTCGCGGTACACGGTGCGGACCGAGACCTCCAGCTCGTCCGCCAGCTCCTGCGCCGTCATCCGGCCGCGCGACTGGAGCAGGAGGAGCAGGGACAGCAACCGACTGGCGCGCATCGGACCATCCTGACAGGAACTGTCAGGTACGTCCGGCAGGCTCCACCCCATGACCACACACGCCACCGCACGCGCGGAGATGAAGAGCTGGGACGAGCACACGTGGGACGGCAAGCGCTACGACGAGGTCACCGGCCCGAAGCAGACGGTCGGCGGCATGACGGCCACCTACACCGGTGACCTGGAAGCCGTGGGCGACCTGCGCTTCGTCATGTCGTACCCGGACGACGACTCCTGCGCCTCGACCGGCTACGAGGTCGTCACCGGGGCCCTGAACGGCCGCACCGGCAGCTTCGTCCTGCACCACGTCGGCGGCTTCCACGACGGCGTGGCGGACGCCACCGTCACCATCACCTCCGCCACCGGCGAGCTGGCGGGCCTCACCGGCACGGGCCGGATCACGTGGGCCCAAGGCGAGCCGGGACGGTTCGAACTGGACTACGAGCTCGCCTGATCGTCGACGTCCGGAAACCCGATCGGGTGACAGTGCGTAATCACTCGACTGGTCCGCGCGACCTCGTGGGTGAGGGGTTCGTCGTGGCGCCCTGCGACAGCCCGCTGCGCGTGCGACCGGCTGAGCCACGACGGTGCCGCACGGGGGCAGACGTTAGAGGCACCCACCGACAGAATCGGGGC